>JACZKR010000476.1 GCA_014859945.1 Paracoccaceae bacterium
CCCGAGGCAACGGATGACGGCTATAGCCTTATGGAAGAGGGGGCAAAGCTGTTCCTGCGCGGGCTGATGTCCGAAGCGGAACCGGCGCTGGACGAGATGGCGAAAGCGCTGGAAGAGATCGGCCCGAGGCTTGAGGAACTGAAACCGCAGATCCTTGAACTGATCGGCATGATCGACGATGTCGCCAATTACCATCCGCCGGAAATGCTTGAGAACGGCGATATCCTGATCCGCCGCAAGACGCCGGAAGAGCTGGAACAGGAAAAGGAAAAGGCGCCGCAGGTCGCGCCGCCCCCCGAAATCGAACTGTGACGCCGAAGCGATTTCTTTGAAGAAATCGCACCGGAGCCTTCAAAGGCTCCGCGCCGGAGTTTTTGAAAACTCCGGCCGCCCTCAGCCGCGCGCCTGACGGATCAGCGTCAGGATATGCCGGGCCGCTTCGGGAATGTTGGTGCCCGGGCCGAAGATCGCCTTCACCCCGGCGCCCATCAGGAAATCATAGTCCTGCTGCGGAATGACGCCGCCGCAGATCACCAGAATATCGCCCGCGCCGCGTTCGCGCAGCGCCTCGATCAGCTTGGGGGCCAGCGTCTTGTGGCCGGCGGCCTGTGACGAGATGCCCACCACATGCACATCGTTGTCGATGGCATCCTGCGCGGCTTCCTCGGGCGTCTGGAACAGGGGGCCCACGTCCACGTCAAAGCCGATATCGGCAAAGGCGGTGGCGATCACCTTGGCGCCGCGGTCGTGCCCGTCCTGCCCCATCTTCACGACCAGCATGCGGGGGCGGCGGCCCTCTTCCTCGGCGAAGCTTTCCACGTCCTTCTGGATGGCGGCAAAGCCCGCGTCGCCTTCGTAGGCCGCGCCGTAAACCCCGGCCAGCGTTTTCACTTCCGCACGGTGGCGGCCAAAGACCTTTTCCATGGCGTCCGAGATCTCTCCGACAGTGGCCCGCGCGCGGGCGGCTTCAACGGCGGCTTCCAGAAGGTTGCCGCCCCCGGCTGCGCGGCGCGACAGTTCGGCCAGCGCGGCCTGACAGGCGCCTTCGTCGCGCGCGGCGCGGGTGGCGTTCAGCCGGGCGATCTGCGCCTCACGCACCTTGACGTTGTCGATGTCGAGAATGTCGATCGGGTCTTCCTTGGCCTTGCGGTATTTGTTGACGCCGACGATCACCTCATCGCCGCGGTCGATCATCGCCTGCCGCCGGGCGGCGGTTTCCTCGATGCGCAGCTTGGGCATGCCGGTGGCGACCGCCTTGGTCATGCCGCCCATCGCCTCGACCTCTTCGATCAGCGCCCAGGCTTTTTCGGCCAGTTCCGCCGTCAGGCTTTCGACATAATAGCTGCCCGCAAGCGGATCGACGACATGGGTGATGCCGGTTTCTTCCTGCAGGATCAGCTGGGTGTTCCGCGCGATGCGGGCGCTGAATTCGGTCGGCAGCGCAATGGCTTCGTCCAGCGCGTTGGTGTGCAGGGACTGCGTGCCGCCCAAGGCCGCCGCCATCGCCTCATAGGCGGTGCGGATGACATTGTTGTAGGGGTCGGCTTCCTGCAGGCTGACGCCCGAGGTCTGGCAATGGGTGCGCAGCATCAGGCTGCCGGGCTTCTTCGGACTGAACTCCTGCATGATGCGGGTCCAGAGCATCCGCGCCGCGCGCAGCTTGGCCGCCTCCATGAAGAAATTCATGCCGATGGCGAAGAAGAACGACAGGCGGCCGGCGAAATCATCGACATTCATGCCGCGCGCGATGGCGGCGCGGACATATTCGCGGCCGTCGGCCAGGGTATAGGCCAGCTCCTGCACCAGGTTCGCCCCGGCCTCTTGCATGTGGTAGCCCGAGATCGAGATCGAGTTGAACTTGGGCATCTCTTTCGAGGTGTATTCGATGATGTCGGCGATGATCCGCATCGAGGGTTCGGGCGGATAGACATAGGTGTTCCGCACCATGAACTCTTTCAGGATATCGTTCTGGATGGTGCCCGACAGCAGGCTGCGGTCCACGCCCTGCTCTTCCCCGGTCACAATGAAATTGGCCAGGATCGGGATCACCGCGCCGTTCATCGTCATGGAAACGCTGATCTTTTCCAAGGGGATGCCGTCGAACAGCACCTTCATGTCCTCGACCGAGTCGATGGCCACGCCCGCCTTGCCGACATCGCCCACCACGCGGGGATGGTCGCTGTCATAGCCGCGGTGGGTGGCCAGATCGAAGGCGACCGAGACGCCCTGCTGCCCGGCGGCCAAGGCCTTGCGGTAGAAGGCGTTCGATTCCTCGGCGGTGGAAAAGCCCGCATATTGCCGGATGGTCCAGGGCCGGCCGGCATACATCGTCGCCCGCACGCCGCGGGTGAAGGGCGCCACGCCGGGCACCTCGGCCATCTGCGGCAGGCCCGCCACGTCTTCGGCGGTGTAAAGCGGCTTCACCGTGATGCCTTCCAGCGTCTGCCAGTTCAGGCTTTCGGGTGCTGCACCCTTCAGTTCCTTGGCGGCCAGCGCCGCCCATGCCTTCACATCCGTCATCATATCCTCCGTCCTCCGGGTGGGCCGCCCGGACAGCTTGGGCTTTCGGCAAAGGCGCCCTATATCTGGGGCATGCACCCTTGCCTGAAACCGCTATCAATCCTTGTTCTGAGCCTGACCCTTGCGGGCCCTGCCCCGGCGGACCCGGGCTTTGCCCCGGTTGCCGCCGCCGATGTGGTCGTGGCCGACCACCTGTTCGTCCACCGGCCGGTCGTCGTCTTCGCCGACAGCCCCGACGACCCGAATTACCTGCGCCAGATGGACGATCTGGCACGCGGGGCAGCCGATCTGGCCGAGCGTGACGTGATCGTCGTCACCGACACCGATCCGGCCAACCCCAGCGCGCTGCGGCTGAAACTGCGGCCGCGCGGCTTTTCCCTTGTGCTGATGGACAAGGACTGGGAGCCGGAACTGCGCAAACCCCTGCCGTGGAGCGCGCGTGAGATCACGCGGGCCATCGACAAGATGCCCATGGCCCGCGCCGAAGCGCTGGAGCGGCATCCGGGGCGCTGAGCCGGAGTTTTCAAAAACTCCGGGCCGGAGCCTTTGAAGGCTCCGCACCGGTTTCTTCGAAGAAACCGGCGCCCGCGCTGCCGCCGCTGCGGCCATCATTCAAACTCCATGATTACGTCATCGACCTTCAGGCTGGCGCCGGCGCTGGCCCTGATGGCCTTCACCACGCCCCGGCGTTCGGCCTTGAGGATGTTTTCCATCTTCATCGCCTCGACCGTCGCCAGCGCCTGACCTTCCTGCACCTCCTGCCCCGCCTCGACGCTGATCTTCACGACCAGACCGGGCATCGGGCACAGAAGGAACTTCGAGGTGTCGGGCGGCAGCTTTTCCAGCATGTGGCCCGACAGCGCCTTTTGCCGCGGGGTCTGCACCAGCACCTTCAGATCGGCGCCGCGCAGCCGCATGCGGAAGCCCATGGGGATCTTGGCGGTCTTGATCACCACCGGCGCCCCGCCCACCGACAGGCGGGCAAGGGGCTGGCCCGGCGTCCAGTCGCTTTCGACGCGCAGTTTCTCGCCATCTTCGAAGGTGATGGTCGATCCGTGGGCATCGGCGGCCACCGTCACGGCAAAGGCCGTGCCCTGCAGGCTGACCACCCAGTCATCGCCGACGCGGCGGGTGTGGTTGTCCATCGTGCCGGAAATCCGGGTGCGGCGGATTTCGGCGACCCGGTTCATCGCGGCGGCCGAGGCGGCAACGCGGCGCAGGGTCGCCACATCCAGCACGGCGCCCTGGAACCCTTCGGGATATTCCTCGGCGATGAAGGCGGTGGTGATGTTGCCCGAGACAAAGCGCGGATGGTCCATCACGGCGCCGACGAAGGGCAGGTTGTGGCCGATGCCTTCCACTTCGAACGTGTCCAGCGCCAGACGCATCTCTTCGATGGCCTTGTCGCGGGTTTCGCCCCAGGTGCAGAGCTTGGCGATCATCGGGTCGTAGAACATGCTGATCTCGCCGCCCTCGAAGACGCCGGTATCGTTGCGCACGATGCCGCCGCGCGGGGTGGTGCCTTCGACCGGGGGCCGGTAGCGGGTCAGCCGGCCGATCGAGGGCAGGAAGTTGCGGTAGGGATCTTCGGCGTAAAGCCGGCTTTCCATCGCCCAGCCGTTGATCTTCAGGTCTTCCTGACGGAACGGCAGCGGCTCACCATTTGCCACGCGGATCATCTGTTCCACAAGGTCAACGCCGGTGATCAGCTCGGTCACCGGATGTTCCACCTGCAGCCGGGTGTTCATTTCCAGGAAGTAGAAATTGCGGTTGCCATCGACGATGAATTCGACCGTGCCGGCGCTGGTGTAACCCACGGCACGCGCCAGCGCGCAGGCCTGTTCGCCCATCGCCTTGCGGGTGGCTTCGTCCAGGAAGGGCGAGGGCGCCTCTTCGATGACCTTCTGGTTCCGCCGCTGGATCGAGCATTCGCGTTCGTGCAGATAGACGCAGTTGCCGTGCTTGTCGGCCAGCACCTGAATTTCGATGTGCCGGGGCTGCGTCACGAACTTTTCAATGAAAATCCGGTCGTCGCCAAAGCTGTTGGCCGCTTCGTTGCGTGAGGAGTCAAAGCCTTCGCGCGCCTCGGCCGCGTTCCAGGCGATGCGCATGCCCTTGCCGCCGCCGCCGGCGCTGGCCTTGATCATCACCGGATAGCCGATCTGGTCGGAAATCTTCACCGCCTCATCAGCGTCGGCGATCACGCCCATATAGCCCGGAACCGTGGAAACCCCGGCTTCCTGCGCAATCTTCTTCGAGGTGATCTTGTCGCCCATCGCCTCGATCGCCGGCGAAGGCGGGCCGACGAAGACGACGCCCTCTTTCTCAAGCGCGGCGGCGAAGTTCATGTTTTCCGACAGGAACCCATAGCCCGGATGCACCGCCTCGGCGCCGGTCTGGCGGATGGCCTCCATGATCTTGTCGATCACGATGTAGGACTGGTTTGCGGGCGGGGGGCCGATATGCACCGCCTCATCCGCCATCTTCACATGCAGCGCGTTGCGGTCGGCATCGGAATAGACGGCGACCGTCTGAATGCCCATCTTGCGCGCCGACTTGATCACACGGCAGGCGATTTCGCCCCGGTTCGCGATCAGGATCTTCTTGAACATTAGCTCTCCCCCTTCAGGTGGCCGGGCCGGGGCCGGGTATCGGAAACGAAAAGGACCGGCCGGGCAGGCTGCCCGGTCGGTCCTTGTGAAGCACTGTCCGCCGCGCGCGGGCGCGCGGCCGGGATCAGGTTACTGGTTGTAGCAGGGCGGCAGACCCAGGTTGACGCCGCAGGTCGCAACGCCGGCCAGGCCGCCGATGACCGCGCCGGTGACCGCATCATTGTCGGTCGCATCGGCCAGGATGGCGCCCGCAGCGGCGCCGGCAAGGCCGCGCGACGCGGGGTCCTGCATGCAGCCGGCCAGCGGCAGGGTGAGAAGGGCCACGAGAAGGATAGAGTTCCGCATGATGTACTGCCTCGGTTCGAGATTGTTATTGCAGCGGATTCTACAGGAACCCGCACAGAATCAAACCGGAAAAGCGCAGTCCTCACGCAGTCGGCATCCGATTGCCGATCACGCGCAGGTTGCGGGAAAAATGGCCCGACCCCATGGGGGTCAGGCCAGTTGGAAGGGAAAGGGTAACAGTCCTGGTGCGCCATGGCCGGATCGCAGGCCAGACGTGCCACGGGATCAGCATGGCGCAGGGCAGCAGCCCGCGCAAAGCCCGTTTCGGCCGCCCCGTGGGGCTGCGCGAATTCCTGCCGGAAAGACAAGGCCTTGCGCGGAAACATGCCTAGTCGTCCCCCTCATCGGCCCAGTCATCGAAGTCGATCGGCGCAGCATCGGGCGCAAAGACTTCGGGAAAGGCCGCCTCGGCCTTCTTGAGGTCGATCCGCAGCAGTGCGTCGTAGGATGACGGGTCGAACGGGTCTTCGGCCGGCACCACCTCGCGCCCGAAAAGCCACGACAGGCGGCCGGCATCCAGATTGCCGCGTTCGAAGGTTTCTTCGCCGAAATAGGCCCAGAGCGCCGCCATGAAGCCCTGATCGGCCTGACGGTCGGCAAGCTTGCGATCCTTGAACCGCTCGCGGCGGATCAGCTTGGTGGCGCCTTCCTTGACGTTGGCGCGGCGGATCGTGAACTGGAAGTCGGTGCCGGGAAGTCGGCCGGGAAAGCCGCGGTGCTTCAGCATGACCGCACCCCCCGGTCAGGGTTGCGGCGGGCGGCGGGGCGCGCTGCGGCGCCCCGCGCCGTCAGATCACTTGTACTTGCCGGTCGGCTCTTCGACGGTGACCGGAACGGGCTCGGGCTCGGGCGCCGGCTTGGCGCAGGCGGCGACGGTGGCAAGAGCCAGAAGGGCGAGGAGGGAAGCGGTGCGCATGTCAATCTCCAGTGTGAATCGCAACGGATGGCCGCACCATATGGTGCCGCCGGACGGAAGACAATGCGCGGCATTTTCGGGCGGCCACAGACCGCCGGAGGGGCAGACAGAAGAAGGGCGGGCCGGGGCGCGAAAGCCCCTTCGGCCCGCCCCGTGTTCTTACTTGTACTTGCCGGTGTAGGTCGGTTCGACCGTGACGGGCTCGTCCACATAGACGACTTCTTCCTTCTTGGCGCAGGCGGCCACGAAGGCGATGACGCAAAGGGCCAGAAGGGCTTTGCTGCTCGACATCCTCTTCTCCTGTTTTCTTGGAGGGTGGCGGACCACCCCCGATACGAGATCAAGGCCGGATTGGTTCGGCCTGCGTGAAGATTAGCCGACAAATGCCCGGATTGACACGCAATTTCGCCCAATTGCCCCTGATGTGGCACAGCGGCATCAGGCCGCCCTGCAAGGGGAATCACAAGCGCAAGATGTAGTGGATGCATCAGAACGCCTCCCAGATGCAGGTGCCGTTCTCGACGCGGTAAGCCTCAAAAAACTGGGTCGCTTCGGGGGCGGCCTCACCGAAGGGAAGGTCGCGGTCGGCCAGCGAGACGATGATCTGCGTCGGCTGCGGGCCACCTTCTGCGATGCGCGGCAGGGCGAAATTCTGGCACAGCCACAGCATGTCTTCGCTGGCTGCGGCAAAATCGACGCTGCCGGTTTCGGCGGCGATTTCCGGGGCGATGAAGCGGAAGCGCACCGCCAGCCCCTCGGGGCCGGGCGCGTTCCACACCACTTCCTGAAATGTCACGGGCTGGCCCGACGGCACCTGCACCGCCGCGCCGTCGCCGGGTTCGGTCCGGCTGCCTTCGGCCGCCTCGGCCGGGAAGGGTTCGGTCATGGCCGCCCCCTGCTGATGTCATTCCGCTGCATGTCCCCTCCTTCGGTCCGGGTCAGAGCGGAATGTTATCGTGCTTCTTCCACGGGTTCGCCAGCTTCTTGCCGCGCAGGGACGCAAAGGCCCGGGCCACCCGGCGGCGGGTGGAATGCGGCATGATCACCTCGTCGATGAAACCCTTCTCGGCGGCGACGAAGGGATTGGCAAAGCGCGCCTCGTAATCCTTGGTGCGTGCGGCGATCTTGTCCTTGTCGCCCAGCTCGCTGCGGTACAGGATTTCGACCGCCCCCTTGGCCCCCATCACCGCGATTTCGGCAGTGGGCCAGGCATAGTTGAAATCGCCGCGCAGGTGCTTGGACGCCATCACGTCATAGGCGCCGCCATAGGCCTTGCGGGTGATGACGGTCACCTTCGGCACCGTCGCCTCGCCATAGGCGAAGAGCAGTTTCGCGCCGTGCTTGATCACGCCGCCGTATTCCTGGCTGGTGCCGGGCAGGAAGCCGGGCACGTCGACCAGCGTCAGAATCGGGATTTCAAAGGCATCGCAGAAGCGGACAAAGCGGGCGGCCTTGCGGCTGCTGTCGATGTCCAGACAGCCGGCCAGAACCATGGGCTGGTTGGCCACCACGCCCACCGACTGGCCTTCGATGCGGATGAAGCCGGTGATGATGTTGGCGGCGTAATCCTTTTGAATCTCGAAGAAATCCCCTTCGTCCGCGACCTTCAGGATCAGTTCCTTCATGTCATAGGGCTGGTTGGGATTGTCGGGGATCAGCGTATCAAGGCTGGATTCGATCCGCGCCGGATCGTCGAAGAAGGGCCGCACCGGCGCCTTCTGCAGATTGTTCAGCGGCAGGAAATCGACCAGCCGGCGCACTTCGGCCAGCGCCTCGACATCATTTTCAAAGGCGCCGTCGGCCACGCTGGATTTCTTCGTATGGGTGGAGGCGCCGCCGAGTTCTTCGGCCGTCACCACCTCATTCGTCACGGTTTTCACTACATCGGGGCCGGTGACGAACATGTAGGAACTGTCCTTCACCATGAAGATGAAGTCGGTCATCGCGGGCGAATAGACCGCCCCGCCGGCACAGGGTCCCATGATGACGGAAATCTGCGGCACCACGCCCGAGGCCATGATGTTGCGCTGGAACACTTCGGCATAGCCGGCAAGGCTGGCCACGCCTTCCTGAATCCGCGCGCCGCCCGAATCGTTCAACCCGATCACCGGCGCGCCGTTCTGCAACGCCATGTCCATGATCTTGCAGATCTTCTGCGCATGGGTTTCCGACAGCGAGCCGCCGAAAACCGTGAAATCCTGGCTGAAGACATAGACCATCCGGCCGTTCACCGTGCCCCAGCCCGTCACCACGCCGTCGCCGGCGGGGCGGTCGGCCTCCATCCCGAAATCGGTGCAGCGGTGGGCCACGAACATGTCGAATTCTTCGAACGAGCCTTCGTCAAGCAGCAGTTCGACCCGTTCGCGCGCCGTCAGCTTGCCCTTGGCGTGCTGGGCGTCGATGCGGCGCTGGCCGCCGCCCTGACGGGCCACGTTGCGGCGGTCTTCAAGCTGTTGCAGGATGTCCTTCATGGCGCCCTCCCCCGGGAAATCCGCGGCACCATAGCTGCACTGCGGCATGGCGAGAAGAAGAATCCCGTAAATTTGCATATTGTTGGCAGAGTGAACTTTGCGAATTGCAAATCTGCTAAGTCTGGCGCCCGGCCGGGGCCTGCGCTAACAGGCGGTCAGCGCAACCGGAGCCCCTGACATGCCCACCCTGCCCGTGCCCGTGATGACGATCGGCCTGCTGCTGGCATCGAACATCTTCATGACCTTCGCCTGGTATGGCCATCTGAAGTTCAAGACCGCGCCCCTGCTGGTGGTGGTGCTGATCAGCTGGGGCATCGCCTTTTTCGAGTATGTCCTGCAGGTGCCGGCCAACCGCATCGGCTATGGCTATTTCAACGCCGCCCAGCTGAAGACGATCCAAGAGGTCCTGACGCTGTCGGTCTTTGCCGTCTTCTCGGTCGTCTATCTGAAAGAGCCGTTTTCGTGGAACTACATCGTCGGTTTCGCGCTGATCGCGGCGGGGGCCTTCTTCATCTTTCACAAGTGGTAGCGGGCTGGACTCTGCCCGCCCCGGCGCATAGCCCTTGGGCATGAGCCACCCTGCCCCCATCCTGCTTGACCGCAGCACACCGCCGACGATCCTGACGCTGACGCTTCTGGCGGGGCTGTCGGCGCTGACCATGAACATCTTCCTGCCCTCGCTGCCCGGTATGGCGGAATGGTTCGGGGTGCCCTACGGGCTGATGCAGCTGTCGGTGGCGCTGTATCTGGCCCTGTCGGCGGCGCTGCAGATCGTGATCGGCCCGATTTCCGACCGTTTCGGCCGCCGCAAGGTGGTTTTGGGGGCGCTGGTGCTGTTCCTGCTGGCGACGGTCGGCACGCTGGTCGCGCCCAATGCCGCGGTGTTTCTGGCCTTCCGCATGGCGCAGGCGGTGATTGCCGCCGGCATGGTGCTGTCACGCGCCATCGTGCGCGACATGGTCACGGACGCCAATCAGGCGGCTTCGATGATCGGCTATGTCACCATGGGGATGACGTTGGTGCCGATGATCGGCCCGGTTCTGGGCGGTTTTCTGGATGAGTACATCGGCTGGCAGGCCAATTTCGGCCTGTTGCTGGCGCTGGGGCTGGCTGTGACGGCGCTGGTCTGGGCCGATCTGGGTGAGACGGCGAAGCCCAGCGACACCAGCCTTCTGGCCACGCTGGGGCAATACCCCTCACTCCTGCGGTCGCAGCGCTTCTGGGGCTATTCCCTGACCGCGGCCTTCGGATCGGGCGCGTTCTTTGCCTATCTGGGCGGCGCCCCCTATGTCGGGACCGAGGTCTTCGGCCTCAGCTCCTCGCGCGTGGGGATGCTGTTTGCGCTGACCGCCGTGGGCTATGCCGCCGGCAACTTTCTGGCCGGGCGGCTGTCGGTGCGGGTGGGGATGAACCGGATGATGCTGTGGGGCAGCGTCATGACCACGGTGGGGCTGTCCGGGCTGGCGCTGATCACGCTGGCGGGGCTGTCGGGGCCGGTGACCTTCTTTGCCTTCACGCTGGCCCTGGGCATCGGCAACGGCGTCAGCCTGCCCAATGCCAATGCCGGCATCATCTCGGCCCGGCCCAATCTGGCGGGCAGCGCCTCGGGGCTGGGGGGCGCCCTGACCATCGGCGGCGGCGCGGCGCTGGCGGCGCTGAGCGGGCATCTTCTGGGCCCGGGGTCCAGCGAGATGCCGCTGGTCCTGCTGATGCTGGCCTCGTCGCTGGCTTCGGTGGTGGCGTCGCTTTGGGTCATCCGGCGGGCGCGCGAACTGGGCCTGCAGGCTTGACGCCGCGAATTTGCAAAGCCAGAAGTGGTTTTGCAAACTCACGAGGTCGCCCATGGCCACCCAGAAGCTTTATGCCGGAGCCAAGCTGCGCGAATTGCGCGGGCGGCTGGGCCTGACCCAGCGCGTCTTTGCCGACAAGCTGGGCGTGTCGCTGCCCTATCTGAACCAGATGGAGAACAACCACCGCCCCGTCTCGGCCGCGGTGGTGCTGGCGCTGGCGCAGGAATTCGGGCTGGACGTGACCGAACTGACCGTCGGCGAGGGTGAGCGGCTGGTCTCGGACATGCGTGAGGCGCTGGCCGATCCGGTCTTTGCCAAGAACCCGCCACCTCTGGCCGATCTGCGGCTGGCAGCATCCAACGCGCCGGCGCTGGCGCGGGCCTTTCTTGATCTGCACCGCGCCTACCGGCAAAGCCACGAAAGGCTGGCCTCGCTGGACGAAGCCTTGGGGCGCGAAGACACCGGATTGCGCGCCAGCCCCTGGGAAGAAGTGCGCGACTTCTTTCACTATTGCGACAATTACGTCGATGCGATCGACCGGGCAGCGGAACATTTCATATCTTCCGCAGGCCCCGGAAAAGACGCGCTGATCACCGCTGCCGACGCCCTGCGCAAGCGCGGGATCGACGTGCAGTTTTCCGACAATGGCCCGTTGCGCAGCTTCAACCCCACGGCGCGGCGGCTGGACCTGTCGGCGCGGGCGGCCGCCCCGACACAGCGGTTCCAGCTGCTGTATCAGGTGGCGTTGCAGACCCAGAACGAGCTGCTGGAAGCCACGCTGGACCTTGCGCGCTTCAGCACGCCCGAGGCGCGCGACATCGCCAAGATCGGGCTGGCCAACTATTTTGCCGGCGCGGCGCTGATGCCCTACCGCGCCTTTCTGGACGCCGCCCAGAAGACCCGCCACGACCTTGAGCGACTGTCCGACCTGTTCGGCGCCAGTATCGAGCAGGTGGCCCACCGCCTGTCCACCCTGCAGCGGCCGGGCGCCAAGGGGGTGCCCTTCTTCTTCGTGCGCGTCGATCAGGCCGGCACCATCACCAAGCGGCATTCGGCCACCCGCCTGCAATTCGCCCGGTTCGGCGGCGCCTGCCCGCTGTGGAACGTCCACCGCGCCTTCGAGACGCCGGGCCAGTTCCTGCGGCAACTGGCCGAGACGCCCGACGGCGTGCGCTATTTCTGCCTGGCGCGCGATGTGTCCAAGCCCGGCGGGGCCTTTCTGGCCCCCGTCCGCCGCTATGCCATTGCGCTGGGTTGCGAGGTGACCCATGCGGCGAGCCTGGTCTATTCCGACGGGCTGGACCTGAAGGGGCGCTTCGAACCCTTCGGCATTTCCTGCCGCATTTGTGAGCGGCGCGACTGCCATCAGCGGTCTGTCCCCCCTTTGGAGCGCCGTTTGCGGGTTGACCCTGACAAGCGCGGCCTTCTGCCCTATGACATTGCCGACTAGGAAGCAAAGACCGGGAATCGCATGGAACTGAGGGGCAATCGCGACATCGCCGCATCGCGCGGGCAGGTCATCCGGGCGCTGCGCGACCCCGAGATGATCCGGGCGATCCTGCCGGAAATCGTCGCCTTCACGCCCACCGGGCCGGAATCCTATGATCTTGCGCTGCAGGTCAAGGCCGGGCCGGTGCCGATCCGGCTTTCGGGGAATTACCGTCTGACGGGGCCGGCCGAAAAGGGCGCGCCCCTGCATCTGGCGCTGGAGTTGAACGGGCCGCTGGGCGCCTCGGTTGCGATCACGCTGACGCTGGGGATCAAGCAGCAGTCGCCCTACCTGACGCATTTCGTGCATCGCGGCGCGCTGGTGGCGGGCGGCATCCTGGGCAAATTCGCCGAAGAACAGAAGGCCCGCGTCGAGGCGGCACTGAACCGCCGGCTGGATGATTTCGCCCGTCAGGTGGAACGGGCGGCCTGACGCGAAAGGCCCGGCGCTGCCGCCGGGCCCTGTTGCCGTGCCGGATCGCCCTAGGCGGCGCGCAGCATCCGCGCGATTTCATCCTTCAGATGGCTGCGCTTGCGGCGCAGTTCGGCCTCATGGTCTTCGGTAACGGCGTCAACGCGCGCCTCGGCGCGGTGGACCTGATCGTTGACGGCGTCATATTCGTCCAGCAGCCGGGCGAAATGGGCATTGGCCACTTTCAGCGCGCTGATCTTCTCCACCTCTGCCGGAAATTCCTCATGCAGGGTGTGGGGGGTGTTCGACATTGCTGTCCTCCTTCTTTGCGGGATCAGTCTAGCGCGGGCGGGAAAATCCGACTTTGACACCGATCAATCG
>JACZKR010000477.1 GCA_014859945.1 Paracoccaceae bacterium
CGGTGCGTGCAAGCACGCACCCTACGGGGCGGCACGTTACAGGCCCACCCAAACCACCGCCACGACGGGCGGAACTGGAAAGGCACTGCCTTTCCCCGCCCGCCGCGGCCAAGGTGCGGCAAGACCGCCAGCCACAGAAAATGTCCGAGGCCAGCGCCTGCCCCGGCGGGCGAGAAGCGCCCGCCGGGGCAGGCGCTGGCCGGCGGCCTTTTGGGCCACCGGCGGCAAGGTGTATCGGCAGCGCGTGACCCCGGCGATGGCCGGGGTCAGATTGGCGGGGCGAGAAGTTCTTCCAAATGCCTTGCCCGGTTCCGCAGGACGGACGACCTTCGCAGCAACCCGCCAAAGGCCGTCAGGCCATCCCGCCCGCGACCAGCCGTTGCGCCAGCCGCGCATAGGCCTCGGCCGCCGGGCCTTCTCCGGCCGCCACCGGCGTGCCGGCGTCGCCGGCCAGCCGCACGTCCAGCGACAGGGGGATCTCGGCCAGGAACGGCAGGTCCAGCCGCCGCGCCTCGGCCGCCACGCCGCCATGGCCGAAGAGATGCGCCTCATGCCCGCAGTTGGGGCAGATATAGGTGGACATGTTCTCGATCAGGCCCAGCACCGGGGTCTTGAGCTTGCCGAACATGTCCAGCGCCTTGCGCGCATCCAACAGCGCCACGTCCTGCGGGGTCGACACCACGATGGCCCCGGTCAATTGCGTGCGCTGGCACAGCGTCAGCTGCACATCGCCCGTTCCCGGCGGCAGGTCGATCAGCAGCACATCCAGCCGCCCCCAGGCCACCTGAGTCAGAAGCTGCTGCAACGCCCCCATCAGCATCGGGCCGCGCCAGATCACCGCCTCATCCTCTTTCAGCATCAGGCCCAGCGACATCATGGTCACGCCATGGGCCACCAGCGGCTCGATGATCTTGCCGTCCGGGCTGGCCGGGCGTTTTGAGACGCCCATCATCCGCGGCTGGCTGGGGCCATAGATATCGGCATCCAGCAGCCCCACCCGCCGGCCCTGCCGCGCCAGCGCGACGGCAAGGTTTGACGAGACGGTCGATTTGCCCACCC
>JACZKR010000478.1 GCA_014859945.1 Paracoccaceae bacterium
GGTGAAGGGCGGGATCACAAGGGCCGCCAGCCGTTCCGCAGCCTTCTGCAACTGCGCTTCGGTGCGGGCGGCGTTGCCGGCCAGATTGACGCCGGGGCCGTAAATCTGGGGATCGGTGGAAAACATCGGGCCTCGCGTCAGGGGCGGAAAAGGGCGGCTGCAATGGTGCCATGCTAACCGAACCGGCGATACGGAAAAGGCCCCGCCATGCGGACATGGCGGGGCAGTTGTGCCGCAGGCGGTCTGTGGCACAGGCGTAAACGGATGTGGGACGGGTCAGTGCGGCCGGCGCTCGTCCGCTTCCATCTCGGCGCGGATCTGCTGGCGCAGGATGTCGATGGGCACCATCTTGCCGTCGCGGCGGAAGTGCCAGTAGGTCCAGCCGTTGCAGGAGGGCGCGCCTTCCAGCGCAGCGCCGACCTGATGGATCGAGCCCTTCACGTCATTGCCGATCAGTGTGCCGTCGGCGCGGACCTTGGCCTTGAAGCGGTTGCCGATGGAGAAAAGTTCCTCGCCCGGGCGCAGCATGCCGCGTTCCACCACCTGACCGAAGGGCACGCGGGGTTCGGCGCGTTTCGAGCCGGTGGTTTCCAGCCCCGATGCGTCAAAGCGGCGGACGCGGTCGATGCGGGCCTGAGCGGCGGCGCGGTAGGCCTCTTCGCGCTCGATCCCGATGAAGTCGCGGCCCAGCATCTTGGCGACGGCGCCGGTGGTGCCGGTGCCGAAGAACGGGTCAAGCACCACATCGCCGGGGTTCGTCGTGGCGATCAGCACGCGGTGCAGCAGCGCCTCGGGTTTTTGCGTGGGATGCGCCTTGTCGCCGTTTTCGTCCTTCAGCCGTTCATGGCCGGTGCAGATCGGCAGAACCCAGTCGGACCGCATCTGCACGCCGTCGTTCAGGGCTTTCAGTGCTTCGTAATTGAAGGTGTATTTCGCGGCTTCGTCGCGGCTGGCCCAGATCAGGGTTTCATGGGCATTGGTCAGCCGCTTGCCTTTGAAATTCGGCATCGGGTTCGACTTGCGCCAGACCACGTCGTTCAGAAGCCAGTAGCCCTGATCCTGCAGGGCGGACCCCAGCCGGAAGACGTTGTGGTAGCTGCCGATCACCCAGATCGCGCCGTTCGGCTTCAGCAGCCGCTTGGCGGCCGCCAGCCAGTTGCGGGTGAAGGCATCATAGGCGGCAAAGCTGGAAAACTGGTCCCAGTGGTCATCCACCGCATCAACGCGCGAATTGTCGGGGCGGTGCAGTTCACCCTTCAATTGCAGATTGTAGGGGGGATCGGCGAAGATGAGGTCAACGGACCCTGCCGGCAGGGCGTTCATCACGTCGATGCAGTCGCCTGCAAGAATCTGGTTCAGCGGCAGGCTGCCCTGCGCCGGGGGAGTTTTGGTCGCCATCATCGCCTCTGCTCACGGCATCTTGTTGTGCCGTTCCTTGCGAGAAAGATGATTCAGGAGTGATTCGGCGTCAAATTCTTTTTTGAATCAAGGGGTTATAGAAATATCTTGATACAACATCTTGTGGACGGGGCCGAAGGAACGCCTATGCCAAGGGGTGACCCCCAAATCTAGAAGCGCCTGAAGATGGGCCTTGGTGGGGTATCCGGCATTGGCCTCCCAGCCGTAGCCGGGGTGTTGTTGCGCCAAATCCACCATGAGGCGATCCCGCACCACCTTGGCGACAATCGAGGCGGCGGCAATCGACAGGCAGCGGGCGTCGCCCTTGACGATGGGTTCGGCGCGGCCCTTCAGACCTGCGGGCACCAGATTGCCGTCGATCAGGCAATGGCCGGGGGCGCCAAGGCCCGCGACGGCGCGTTCCATCGCCAGATGGCTGGCGCGCAGGATGTTCAGCGCGTCGATCTCTTCCACCGTTGCATGGGCGACCGAGACCTGCGCGCATTCCAGGATGCGGTCATGCAGCCATTCGCGCTTCGCCGCCGGCAAGGTCTTGGAATCGGCCAGACCTTCGGGGATGCGCGCGGGATCAAGGATCACGGCGCAGGCGGTGACGGGGCCGGCCAGCGGGCCGCGCCCCACCTCATCCACGCCGCAGACCGGGGTCAGGCCGCGGGCAAGGGCGGCGGCTTCAAAGCTGAAATCGGGGATCGGGCGGGCCATGATCCGCAGTAGCGCGAAGCGGCGCGCAAAAAAAGGGGCGGAGGCTGCTCACCCCTCCGCCCCAGTCCGGGTCCGGTCATGGCAAGGTCGCCGGCCCCGAGGGATCTCAGTTGTAGGGGGTGCGGTAGCCGGCGCTGCGCAGGCAGTCGGCCGAATACAGCCGGTCGCGCTGGCCGTAGATCGTCATGCTGCGCCCGCAGGAGGGCAGGTTGCGGATGCCGTGGTCGCGCAGGCAGTTGCCGCCATAAAGCGTGACATTGCGGCGTTCCTGGCTGTCGATGGTGATGGCGCAGGCGGCCGGGATGCGGGCCGAATGCGGCGGGTGCTTCGGCGGCTTGGGCTTGTCATCCTTCAGTTCATTCACGATGGCGCCGACGATCAGCGCGCCGACGATGAACTTGGCGATGTTGTCGCTGCGCTTGTCGGCGCGGGCGGGCACGGCGGTGGCGGCCAGAAGCGCCACCAGGACGGCCACCACCGTCAGCCCGCCCAACAGCCGCTTCAGCGGATCGGCGGGGGTGGCGGCAGAACGGCGGGAAAGGGCGGTTTCGGCCAGCGTGGCGGAAGGGGCGGTATGGCGGGTCATCGGAACCTCCTGTGCGGTCGTTTCGTTGCAGGAAGCGTGGCGGCGCGGTGCTCCGCCGCGCAATAACGGGCGGCGGTTATGGGATAACAGCGGGCCGGGGGCCCTTTGGTTATTGAATAACCGCAGGGCTTTGCGCAGGATGGGCCAACCTGACGGCCCCCCTTTGCCGGAGTGTGCGGAATGACGCGCCCGACCTTTGCCCTTGCCGCCCTGCTTGCCGTGCTGACCAGCCCGGCGGCGGCGGAATGTTATGCAGATTACAAGGCCAAGCAGGATGACCCCCTGCGGCTGCACTATGGCGTCGCGCAGGTTTCCGCCTGCGACAAGGGCGCCGCCGAGGCCGAGTTGCAGCCCCGTCTGGCCGCGGGTGGCTGGACCCTGCTGAACGTGCTATCGGTCTTCGGCCCCGAGGGTCTGGAAGAAAGGAAAGCCAGTGCCGGAGACTACTTCCTCCGTTTCTGACAGTCTGCGCGCGGGCAACCGCGTGGTGGGCTTCGGCATTGCCGCCATCGTGCTGATCCTGCTGGGGGCGGCGGTCTTCCTGTTCCTGAACCTGCCCGACGCCAATGCTTTCAACGCCCGGGTCGAGCGGCTGTTCGTTGAAAACGACGACCTGCGCACCGGCGCCGAGATCAAGCTGTTGGAAATTCTGGCGCAGTCGGGGACCAGCTTTTCCGAAGTGCTGCAAAGCTATCGCAGCGTGATCTTCGTGCTGTTGCTGTTCTCGACCGCGCTTCTGGTGGCGTCGCTGGTGTTTCTGGTGACGATCATCGCGCTGAACCGGCGGATCTCGGCGATCCAGCGGGCGGGGATTCAGGTGTCGTCGATGCTGATCAGCCGCGAGGCGCGGGCGGTCTATATCAACGACATGGAATTCCAGCTGACCGAGGCGGCGATCGAAACCCTCAGCGTGCTGGCCGAGGCGCGGCTGGATGATGAGGTGATGACCGGCGTGCAGATCGAGGCCGTCATCTCGGGCCGGTCCGAGGCCGATTGCGAAGAGGCGGCGGGCGCCACGCGCGTCAAGCGGCTGCGCGACGCGCTGGGCAACCAGCTGGTCAGCGAGTTGCTGGTCAAGACCGTGGCGCGGCGCGGCTATATGCTGGCGGTGGCCAAGGATGCCATCCGCATGATCTGACGGCCGGCCTCAGGCCAGCATGTCGCGGACCATGGGAATGACTTTTTCACCGTAAAGCCGGATGCAGGACATCAGGCTTTCGTGCGGCATCGGGCCGGTGGAATACTTCATGTCGAACCGCTGCACGCCCAGATCGCGCACCGCCGCGGCGATCTTGCGCGCCACGGTTTCGGGCGACCCCACATAAAGCGAGCCTTCCTCGATCTCCGCGATGTAGCGGTCCTTGGTGGTGGGGGGCCAGCCGCGTTCGCGGCCGAGGCGGCCGAACATCTGCGAATAATGCGGCCAAAGCGCCTCACGCGCGGCTTCGTCGGTTTCGGCGATGAAGCCGGGGGAATGGATGCCGATGGGGCGCAGCGGCTTTTTCAGCTGCTCGGCCGCGCGCTGGTAAAGGTCGATATAGGGCAGGAAGCGGCGGGGGTCGCCGCCGATGATCGCCAGCATCAGCTGCAGGTCCTGCCGCACGACGCGCACCACCGATTCGGGGCTGCCGCCGACGCCGACCCAGGTGACCATGCCTTCCGGCCCAAGCGGCGGATAGACCGGCTGATCCTTCAGCGGCGTGCGGTGCTGACCCGACCAGGTGATGCTGGGCGATTTCAGAAGCTTCGCCAGGATGTCGAGCTTTTCTTCGAACAAAAGGTCATAGTCGCGCAGGTCATAGCCGAACAACGGATAGCTTTCGGTAAAGCTGCCCCGTCCCAGAATGGGCTCGGCCCGGCCATTGGACACCGCGTTCAGGGTGGAAAACCGCTGGAAGACGCGCACCGGATCGTCCGAGGACAGAACCGTGACCGCCGTGCCCAGCTTGATCCGGCTGGTGCGGCCGGCGATGGCCGCCAGAACGATTTCGGGCGATGAAATCGCGAAGTCGGGGCGGTGGTGTTCGCCAAGACCGATGAAATGGATGCCCAGTTCGTCGGCAAGGACGGCCTGTTCCACCACGTCGCGCAAGACCTGATCCATCGGCTTCGGCTGGCCGTCCGCGCCAAGGGAAACATCGCCGAACGTGTCGAGGCCAAGCTGGATATCGGTCATGGGGCACCCTTTCCTGTGTGAAGCAGAGATAGGCCGGTTGCGCCCGCCGCGAAAGCCGGATTGGCGCGCAGGCCCTGTGCGCCGGTTCGGGGGTTTCGCCGGGGGTTGAAGCGCCCTCACATCATCACATATAAAGATTTGAATGTTTGACGGCGCTGTGATAATCGGGCCGGAACCGGGGACAAGGAGTGGCGCGATGGCGGATCGTGGCTGGATATGGGCGGGGCTGGCGGCGGCGCTGCTGGCAGGGCCGGCAGGGGCGGGCGAGATTGTGGTTCAGCCTGTGGAAGTGGTTGAACTGAAGGCGCTTTACGGCCGCGTCGAAAGCCGCTTCGTGGTGCCGGGCCGGGGCCGCATCGGCGGCACGCTGACCGAGCTTGCGGTGGCCGAGGGCAGCGAAGTGACCGCCGGGCAGGTGATCGGGCGGATCGTGGACCCAAAGCTGGAATCGCAGTTGCAGGCGGCCGAGGCGCAGATTTCCTCGGCCCGGGCGCAGCTGGCCAATGCCGAAAGCGAGCTGAAACGCTATGAGGAACTGCTGGCCCGCGGTGCCACCACGACGCAGAAGGTCGATCAGGTGCGCACCACGGTTGAGGTGGCGCGCGACGGGGTGACGCAGGCCGAGGCCGCGCGCGCCGTGGCCGGGCGGCTGATCGCCGAGGGCGAGGTTCTGGCGCCGGCGGCGGGACGGGTGCTGACGGTGCCGGTCCGCGTGGGCGAGGTGGTGATGCCCGGAGAGCCGGTGGCCACCATCGCCGGCGGCGGCGCCTTCCTGCGGCTGGCCATCCCCGAACGCCATGCCGCCGATCTGGCGGTGGGCGCCGATGTGGACATGGAAGAGGGCACCGGCCGGATTGAGAAGATCTATCCGCTGATCGAGAACGGCCGGGTGATCGTCGATGTCGCGGTGGAGGGGCTGTCGGATGATTTCATCGACCGCCGGGTGCTGGTGCGGGTGCCGGTCGGCAGCCGGCAGGTGCTGGCGGTACCGGCCGAAGCCATTGAAACCCGCGCAGGGCTTGATCTGGTGAAGGTCATGGGCGCGGCAGGTGAAACCGAGGTCATCGTGGTGCCCGGCGCCGTGGTGAACACCCCCGAAGGCCCGCGGGTCGAGATTCTGACCGGCCTGCGCGCCGGCGATGCGGTGATCGTGCCATGAGCGGACAGGATGTGAAGCCGCAGGGCGTGGCACCGGCGAAAATGCAGTCGCACGGGATTGCCGGGGCGCTGACCCGGGCCTTCATCGCCTCGCCCCTGACGCCGCTGGCGCTTCTGGCGGCGCTGATCCTGGGCATCGTCGCCCTGATCACCCTGCCGCGCGAGGAAGAGCCGCAGATCTCGGTCCCCATGGTGGATATCCATGTGATGGCCACCGGCCTGCGCGCCGAGGATGCGGTGAAGCTGGTGACCGAGCCGCTGGAGACGGTGGTGAAGTCGATCCCCGGTGTCGAGCATGTCTATTCCCAGACCCGCGACGACGGCGCCATGGTGACGGCGCGGTTCGAGGTGGGCACTTCGGGCGATGCCGCCATCCTGCGGGTGCATGAAAAGCTGCGCGCCAACATGGACCGCATTCCCGAAGGCATTCCCGAGCCGCTGATCGTCGGTCGCGGCATCGACGACGTGGCGATCATGGTCGTCACCCTGTCGCCCAACCCCGATGCGGCCGGCCGTTGGACCCCTGCCGACCTGACCCGCGTGGCGCAGGAGGTGCAGGTGGGGGCGGCCGCGCTGAAGGATATCGGGCTGACCTATATCGTCGGCGCCCAGGCCGAGGAAATCCGCATCGCCCCCGACCCCGAGCGCATGGCGCAATACGGCGTCACCCTGCAGGCATTGGCCGGCAAGATCGAAGGCGCCAACAAGGCCTTCGCGCTGGGCACGGTGCGGCAGGACGGGCGGCAGATCGAGCTGGTCGCCGGTGAGACGCTGTCGGGGCTGGACCAGATCGGCGGGCTTCTGGTGACGACGCGCGACGGCCGGCCGGTCTATGTGCGTGACGTGGCCAACCTCAGCCTGCTGACCGACCCGGAGGAAACCCGCGTCTTCAGCATGGCGCGGGGCGCGGATGGCACCTTCTCGCGCCTGCCGGCGGTGTCGGTGGCGGTGGCCAAGCGGCCCGGCGCCAATGCCGTCGAGATCGCCGAGGAAATCCGCACCGCCATCGAAGGCATGCACGGCGGCATCATTCCGCATGACCTGACGGTGGATTTCACCCGCGACTACGGCGAAAGCGCCAATGAAAAGGCCAATGAACTGCTGTTCCATCTGGCGCTGGCGACCTTGTCGATCGTGGCGCTGGTCTGGCTGGCCATCGGCTGGCGTGAGGCGCTGGTGGTGGCCATCGTCATTCCCGTAACCATCCTGCTGACGCTCTTTGCCGCGCGGATCATGGGCTACACGCTGAACCGGGTCAGCCTGTTCGCGCTGATCTTTTCCATCGGCATCCTGGTGGATGATGCCATCGTGGTCATCGAAAACATCGCCCGCCACTGGGCGATGAAGGACGGCCGTTCGCGCCGGCAGGCGGCGATTGACGCGGTGGGCGAGGTGGGCAACCCCACCATCGTCGCCACGCTGACCGTGGTGGCGGCGCTGCTGCCGATGCTGTTCGTCTCGGGCATGATGGGGCCGTACATGAGCCCCATTCCGGCCAATGCCAGCGCGGCGATGGTGTTTTCCTTCTTCGTCGCGGTGATGGTGACGCCCTGGCTGATGATGAAATTCGGTTCGGGCCATGCGGCTTCGGACGATCTGGCGGAACATGAGGCGTCGGACGGCGGCGTTCTGGGGCGGGCCTATCGCCGGGTGGCGGCGCCGATCCTGTCGTCGAAGCGGCGGGCCAAGCTGTTCCTTCTGGCGGTGATGCTGGCCACCATCGGCTCGATGGCGCTGTTCTACACCAAGGATGTGACGGTGAAGCTTCTGCCCTTCGACAACAAGTCGGAACTGGCGGTGGTGCTGGACATGCCGCGCGGCACCTCGGTTGAGGAAACCGACCGCGTGCTGCATGACATTGCCGCCGCACTGGGGCCGGTGGAAGAGATTGTCACCATCCAGACCCATGCCGGCACCGCGGCGCCCTTCAACTTCAACGGGTTGGTGCGGCACTATTACGAACGCAAGGAACCGCGCTATGGCGACCTTCAGGTGAACCTGTCGCCCAAGGGGGAACGCGACCGCGAAAGCCATGCCATCGCGCTGGACCTGCGGCAGCGGATCATGGCGCTGGACCTGCCCGAAGGCGCCGTGGTCAAGGTGGTCGAGCCGCCGCCGGGGCCGCCGGTGATGGCGACGCTTCTGGCCGAGGTCTATGGCCCGACGCCCGAGGTCCGCCGTGACGTGGCAACGAAACTGCGCGAGATCTTCGCCTCGGTCCCCTTCATCGTCGATGTCGATGACAGCTTCGGCACGCCCAGCCAGCGGCTGCGGCTGGTGCTGAGCGACGCCAATCTTGACTTCCACAAGGTCGAGCAGGGCGATGTCTTCGACACGATCGGCCTGCTTTATGGCGGCAGAACCGTGGGCTTTTCGCATCGGGGCGAGGGGCGGTTGCCCATCCCGATCCGCATTGCGCCACTGAAATCCGAAGATGTGCTGGACGAACGCGCGCTGGCCACGCCGGTTCCGGCCAATATCCTGCCCGGCGACCGGTCGGTGGTGGAACTGGGCGACGTGGTGGAAACCCGCACCGAGATGCAGTCGCATCCCGTCTTCCGCCACAACGGACTGCCGGCCGAGATGGTGACGGCCGAACTGGCCGGCGATTTCGAGGCGCCGCTTTACGGCATCCTCGAGGTCGGCCGCCTGATCGACGCCGCCGACTGGGGTGACCTGCCGAAGCCCGAAATCGCGCTGAACGGCCAGCCGCAGGACAGCTCTCACCCCGTCCTGTTGTGGGATGGCGAGTGGGAGGTGACCTGGGTCACCTTCCGCGACATGGGCGCGGCCTTCATGGTGGCGCTTCTGGGCATCTACATTCTGGTGGTGGCGCAGTTCGGGTCGTTCAAGCTGCCGCTGGTGATCCTGACGCCGGTGCCCCTGACCTTCATCGGCATCCTGCTGGGGCACTGGATGTTCGGGGCTCCCTTCTCGGCCACCTCGATGATCGGCTTCATTGCGCTGGCGGGGATCATCGTGCGGAACTCGATCCTGCTCGTGGATTTCATCCGCCACGCCTCGGGGCCCGACCGCCCGATGGTCGAGGTGCTGCTGGAAGCCGGCGCCATCCGCTTCAAGCCGATCCTGCTGACGGCGCTGGCCGCGATCATCGGCGCGGTGACCATCCTGACCGACCCGATCTTTCAGGGGCTGGCGATCAGCCTGCTGTTCGGCCTCGCCTCATCGACGCTGCTGACCGTGCTGGTGATCCCGGCGATCTACATCTGGCTGCGGAGCGACCGGCGGATGGAAGGGGCGGAGGGGGTGTAGGG
>JACZKR010000479.1 GCA_014859945.1 Paracoccaceae bacterium
ATCCTGACGGATATCCACGCCAACCGCGAGGCATTCGAGGCGGTGCTGCAGGATCTGGCGGCGCGCAAGATCGACCGGCTGGTCTTTCTGGGCGATATCGTCGGCTATGGCCCCGATCCGGGTTGGTGCATCGACAAGGTGGCCGAACTGGTGGCTCAGGGCGCGGTGGCCGTGCGCGGCAACCATGACCGCGCGGTGGGCGTGCCGGACGGCGCGCTGAACACCAACGCCCGCCGGGTGATCGACTGGACGGTGAACCAGCTGAGCGTGCCGCAGAAGATGTTCCTGGCCGATCTGCCGCTGACCCATGAGGACGACGATATCCTTTTTGTCCATGCCAGCGCCAACGATCCGGCCGGCTGGATCTATGTGACCAACGAAAGCCGGGCGCGACCCAGCTTCATCGTGTCGGAAGCGCGGGTCATTCTGGTGGGCCATGTCCACAAGCCGCATCTCTACAGCTGCGACCGCACCGGCCGGGTGATGGGGCATGAGGTGCCGCAGGGCCATCCGGTGCCGCTTTTGCGCTCGCGCCGCTGGCTGGGGGTGGTGGGATCGGTCGGCCAGCCGCGCGACGGATCGTCCTTGTCGGGTTACGCCATACTGGACAAGCGTGCAAACGAACTGACCTTCCGCCGCGTGGGCTATGACAGTGCCACCACGGCCCGCAAGGTGCGCGCGGCCGGCCTGCCCGAGGCGCTGGCCGCCCGTCTGATCAAGGGAGAGTAAGGTGCAGCAGGTCAAACCCCATCCGGGACTTGAGATCGACGGCTTCACCCTGGGCGAGCAACTGCACAAGGGCGGTTTCGCCACGATCTGGGAGGTGACGCATCCGCTTTACCGCACGCCGATGGTGATGAAGGTGCCGACCATCCTTGATGGCTATGACGGCCCGACCATCGTGGGCTTCGAGGTCGAGCAGATGATCATGCCGCGGCTTGAGGGGCCGCATGTGCCGCGGGTGATGGGCGTCGGCGACTTCTCGGTCATGCCCTATATCGTGACGGAACGGATACCGGGCCATTCCCTGCTGAAGCTGTTCGGCACCGCCCCCCTGCCGGTGCATGAGGTGATCGAGACGGCGGCGCGGATGGCGGCGGCGGTTCACGACCTGCACCGCCAGCATGTGATCCACCTTGACCTGAAGCCCGAAAACTACCTGCAGCGCCCCACGGGCGAGATGGTTCTGGTCGATTACGGCCTGTCGCGCCATGATGAACTGCCCGACCTGCTGGCCGAGGAATTCACCATTCCCATGGGCACCTTCCCCTATATCGCGCCCGAACAATACCTGCGCCAGCGCGGCGACCTGCGCAGCGATCTTTATGCCCTTGGCGCGATGATCTATCAGCTGGCCACCGGCCGCAAACCCTTTGGCGAGCCCGAAAAGCTGTCACAGGTGCGCCAGCGGCTGTGGCGCGATCCGGTGCCGCCGCGCGCGCTGAACAAGGGCATTCCCGAATGGCTGCAAGAGATCATCCTGCGCGCGCTCGAGGTGGACCCGGCCAAACGCTATCAGTCGGCGGCGCAGATGATCTTTGACCTGACCCATCCGATGCAGGTCCGCCTGACCGAGCGCGCGCACAAGACCGCGCCCGACGGCGCGCTGGCCGTGTTCCGGCGCTGGCGGGCGATGCGCGGGGTCAGGGCGCTGGCTGCACCGATTTCCACCATGGCGCAGATCGAACGCGCGCCGATCATCCTTGTCGCCGTCGATCTGGCGCCCGAGATGGAGGCGCTGTCGCGCCGGCTGTTCGGCTCGGTCAAGCAGATGCTGGTGATCCAGCCCGATGCGCGGGTGGCCTGCGTCAATGTCATCAGGACGGCGCGGCTGGGCATCGACCAGACCACCGACGATGAGGGCAATCACCTGCACGTCTCGCGGCTGGTGGCGCTGCGGGGCTGGGCCGAGGGGATCGACCTGCCCGACGACCGGCTGACCTACACGATTCTGGAAAGCCCCGATCCGGCGGCGGCGATCATCGACTATGCCGAAGCGGTGCAGGCCGGCCATGTGATGATGGGCGCGCGCGGCCATTCCTCGACCCGGCGGTTCCTTGGATCGGTCTCGGCGCGGGTCGTGGCCGAGGCGCATTGCTCGGTCACGGTGATCCGCCTGCCGGAACGGAGGCGGGAGGAAGCCGGGGAAGCGGCCGGGGACGCGCCCGCGGCCTGATCCCCGGCGGGGCGGCCTATCGGCCGCCCATCCAGCCCTGCACCGTGCGGGCACCGCCCGACACATCCTCACCCATGCCGGCGACGGTGTTGCAGCCGGCAAGGGCCAGAAGGGCCACGAAGGTCAGTCTTTTCATTCCTGATACCACCAGACATCGGGCTGGAAGCCCAGCCAATCCCCGTAAAGGGGCAGTTTCTCAGGATAATGCAGCTTCTTCGAATAGGCCAGACGCGCCACCGGCGAATAGCCGAAGGGCACCACATAGCGCCCGGTGGTCAGCACCCGGTCCAGGGCCTGCACGGCGGCGGTGAAGTCGGCCGGGTCGGCCGAGGTCAGCATGGTCTGGATCAGCCCGTCAACCGCCGGCGAATTGATGCCCATCCAGTTGCGCGAACCGGGTTCGTTGATGCCCGATGACCCCCAGTACAGCACCTGTTCATTGCCGGGGCTGAGCGACAGCGAGCGGATGTAGTGGGTCATGTCGAAGTCGAAGGCGGTGGTGCGTTCCTTGTATTGCGCCGAATCGACCGTGGTCACCCGCGCCTCGATGCCCAGCCGCTTCAGCGCCTCGACATAGATGCTGGCGGCCGCGATCGTGTCATCGGCGCCGATCTGCAGCAGGATCTCGAAGGCAAAGGGGGCGCCCGAGGGGTCTTTCAGCACCCCGCCGTCCACCACATAACCCGCTTCTTCCAAGAGCGCCGTCGCGCGGCGCAGGTTGGCGCGGTTGGCTTCGCTGCCATCCGACGGGGGCAGGGCATAGCCTTCGATGGCGCCGGGCAGAAGGCTGTCCTTGTAGGGTTCCAGAAGCGCCAGAACCTTGCCGGCGGCCGGGTTCGCCACATCGCCCGACAGGGGCGAGTTGCCGAAATATGAGGTGATGCGCGGCAGGGCGCCGGCGTTCAGCGTCATGTTCACCAGTTCGAAGTTGAAGGCCAGCGTCAGCGCCTCGCGCACGCGCCAGTCGGCAAAGGCGGGGCGGCGCATGTTGAAGGCAAAGCCTTCGATGCCCGAGGGGCGGGAATGCGGAATCTCGGCCTTGATCACATCGCCCGACCGGGTGGCGGGGAAGTCATAGTTCGAGGCCCATTTCGCCGGGTTGGTTTCTCGGTAGCTCATCAGCTCACCGGCCTTGAAAGCCTCGAAGATCACCAGGCTGTCGCCGAAATACTCGGTCCGCACCTCGTCGAAGTTGTGCATGCCGCGGTTGAAGGGCAGGTCCTTGCCCCACCAGTCGGGGTTCTTGCGGAAGGAAACGAAGCGGCCGGCTTCCACCTTGTCCACCACATAGGGGCCAGAGCCGATGGGGGCCTCCAGCGTCGAGGCGGTGAAATCCTTGCCCTCCCACTGGGCCTTTTTCAGGATCGGGCGCAGGCCCAGGATCAGCGGCAGTTCGCGGTCGGGCGTGTTGAAGGTGAACTTCACGCTGCGCGGGCCGGTCTGTTCGGATGTGGCGATCTTCTTCCAGGCGGTGGCATAGCGGGTGTGGCCGTCGACCCCCAGCTTCTCGAAGGACCAGATCACGTCTTCGACGGTCACGGGGCTGCCGTCCGAGAACCGCGCGCCTTCGCGCAGGGTGAATTCCACCCAGGTCCGGTCGGCGTCGGTATCAATCGATTCGGCCAGCAGCCCGTAGAGCGTGAAGGGTTCGTCATAGGACCGGCCCATCAGCGTCTCGACCGTCAGCGCGGCCACGCCCGAGGCGGGGGCACCCTTGACGATGAAGGGGTTCATCGAATCGAAGCTGCCCGCTTCCCCGGTCACGATCCGCCCGCCCTTGGGCGCGTCCGGGTTGGCATAGGGCAGCGACACAAAATCGGGTGGAAGCGCCGGCTCGCCATACATAGCTATGCCGTGCTTCGGTTCCGCCGCAGCGCCGAAGGCGGTGGCGGCCAGAACCGCCGCTGCCAGTCCGGCGCGTTGCAGGCGATGGAAATACATCTGTCCCATTTCGTGAACGATCCTCTGAGATGCCTGTTTTGCCTGACCGGCAGGTTACGGCGGCTTTCAAGCCAATTCAAACTTTTAGCTTGGATTGCTCAGAAACCCGGCGTATAAGGTGGGCACTGCTCGATAGGTTTCTTGCCTGTATGAAACCTGCCTCAACGACTTAACGCCGGCTTCACGCCGGCGTTTTTTTTGGCCCTGCGCGCGGGCTCGTGACTTTCCTTTGCAGCCGCAGCATGTAGGCTGGCGCCACTCAGGCAAAGGAGGCTTTCATGGCCATGCTCCGCGGCAAGACCGCCATCATCACCGGATCGAATTCAGGCATCGGCCTTGGCGTGGCCGAGGAACTGGCGCGGGCCGGGGCGGATGTGGTGCTGAACAGCTTCACCGACCGCCCCGAGGATCACGCGCTGGCCGAAGCCATCGCCGCGCGCCACGCGGTTTCGGCCCGCTACATCGCCGCCGACATGTCGAACGGTGACGATTGCCGCGCGCTGGTGGAGAAGGCCGGCGGCTGCGACATTCTGGTGAACAACGCCGGCATCCAGTTCGTGGCGCCGGTCGATGAGTTTCCGGTCGAGAAATGGAACCAGATCCTGGCGATCAACCTGTCCTCGGCCTTCCACACCACCGCCGCCGCCCTGCCGGGGATGAAGGCCAAAGGCTGGGGCCGCGTGGTCAACATCGCCTCGGCCCACGGGCTGACGGCCAGCCCCTTCAAATCGGCCTATATCGCGGCCAAGCACGGCGTCGTCGGCCTGTCGAAGACGGTCGCACTGGAAGTCGCCGGCAAGGGCATCACCTGCAACGCCATCTGCCCGGGCTATGTGCTGACGCCGCTGGTCGAGGCGCAGATCCCCGATCAGATGAAGGTGCACAACATGGACCGCGAAACCGTGATCCGTGAGGTGATGCTGGACCGCCAGCCCTCACGCCAGTTTGCCACGGTGGAACAGATCGGCGGGACGGTGGTCTACCTCTGCTCGCCGGCGGCCGATCAGGTCACGGGCACCACGATTTCGGTCGATGGCGGCTGGACGGCGATGTGAGCGCGCCCGTGCGGCGGATCAGCCTGGCGCTGCAGGGCGGCGGCGCGCATGGCGCCTTCACCTGGGGGGCGCTGGACCGGCTTCTTGAGGAAGAGGATCTGGAAATCGCCGCGATTTCCGGCACTTCGGCCGGGGCGCTGAACGGGGCGGCGCTGAAGGCGGGGCTGGTGACGGGCGGGCCGAAAGCGGCCAAGGCCGCGCTGCGCCGGTTGTGGGACCAGATCGCCGAGGCGTCCGAGCCGCAACTGGGCCCCTGGCTGGGCGCGATGCTGCCCTGGCTGAAGGCCGCTTCGGGGCTGGTGCCGGTGTCGGGCGCGGGGATCGCGGCGCAGCTTGTGTCGCCCTATGCCTTCCCCGGCTGGACCAACCCGCTGGAGCCGGTGGTGCGCGCCTTCGACTTCTCGCAGGTCTGCGACGGGCGGGGGCCGGAGCTGCACATCAGCGCGACCTCGGTCCATACCGGGCGCATCCGGGTCTTTTCCGGCACCGCCGTGACGCCCGAGGCGCTGATGGCCTCGGCCTGCCTGCCGACGCTGTTCCAGGCGGTCGAGATTGAGGGCGAACCCTATTGGGACGGCGGGTTTTCCGGCAATCCGGCGCTGTTTCCGCTGTATCAGCCGAACCTGCCCGACGACATCGTGATCGTGCAGATCAACCCGCTGGAACGCCGCGCCCTGCCGACGACGCCCCTGGAAATTCAGGACCGGATGAACGAGATCAGCTTCAACGCCGCACTTCTGGGCGAGTTGCGGGCGATTGCCTTCGTCCGCCGCCTGATCGCCGAGGGGCGGATGGAGGCGGGGCGGATGAAGAACGTCCACACCCATCTGATTGCCGACGACAAGGTGATGAACGCGCTTTCGGCCGACAGCAAGATGATGCCCGACGCGGCGCTGATCGACAGGCTGTTCAAGGCGGGGCGGCGGGCGGCGGCGGGGTTCCTGCGCGCCCATGGCGAGAAGATCGGCCGCGAGGCGAGCCTGGATATCGGGGCGCTGTTGCATTAGGGCGGCGCAATTCTTCGGCGAAGAATTGTCGGCCGCGCGGGGAACCAATTCTTCGCCGAAGAATTGGTGCGCCCTGCCTCAGCGGGCGGCGATGGCGGCCTGCATCTGGTCCTTGCTGACCGGATAAACCAGACCGGCGGAAACGATCAGTTTGATCGCCTCATCCGCCTTCATGTCGAGGAAGATCACCTCGCGCGCCGGCACGAACAGCAGCATCCCCGAGGTCAGCGGCGTCAGGCCAAGGAACACCGCCACCATCTCATCCTTGCCGGGCAGCTTGGCGGCAATCTCGCCCTTCGGGGCTGATGACACCATGCCGACGGCCCAGGTGCCGGGGCGCGGAAATTCGACAAGGCAGGTCCGGTCAAAGCTTTTCTCGGACTTGGCAAAGAAGGTCTCGGTCACCTGCTTGACGCCCGAATAGACCGAGCGGACCAGCGGCACCCGGTCAACCAGATTTTCCGCCTGCCGCATCAGGGTACGGCCGATCAGCCCGCGCGCCAGCCAGCCCATCAGCGCGGTGAAGATCAGGAAGACCAGAACGCCCACGCCGCGCACCGGGAAATTCGCCTCGGGGCCGAAGTAGTGGCGCATCAGCGCGTCGGGCTGCAGGTGCGAGGGGATCAGCGGCAGGATCCAGCCGTCGATCCAGCCGATCACCCCCCAGACGACATAGATCGTCAGGCCCACCGGCAGCACCACCACCAGCCCCGTCAGGAACGAGGATCGCAACGCCCCCAGAAGGGTGCGGCGGGGATGGGTATCGTGTTCCGACATGGTGCCTCCGGCTACCTCGTCAATCTAGGAAGGCCGCAGGTCGGGCACAAGCCGTCAGCCCGCCAGCGCCCGCGCAATCGCGGCCCCCAGACGGGCATTGTTCAGAACAAGGGCGATATTGGCCGTCAGGGACCGGCTTTCGGTCGCGCGGAACATGTGGTCCAGAAGGAAGGGCGTCACCGCCTTGGCGGCGATACCTCTCGCGGCGGCCTCGGCAAGGGCGGCCTCGATGACGGGGGTGATCTCCTCACGCGAGATCTCGGCTGCGGCGGGGATGGGGTTCGCCACCAGCTGCCCGCCCGGCAGGCCAAGACGGCCGCGCATCCGGTGGGCGGCGGCGATCTGCGCCGGATCGTCCATCCGCAGCGGCGCCTTCAGACCTGACGACCGCGACCAGAAGGCGGGAAAATCATCCTGCCCCACCGCGATCACCGGCACCCCGGCGGTTTCAAGGTATTCCAGCGTCTTCGGCAGATCGAGGATGGCCTTGGCCCCGGCCGCGACCACGGTCACGGGCGTTGCCGCCAGTTCCGGCAGGTCGGCCGAGATGTCAAAGCTGGTCTCGGCCCCGCGATGCACCCCGCCGATGCCGCCGGTGGCAAAGACCTTTATCCCCGCCAGATGGGCGCAGATCATCGTGGCGGCGACGGTGGTCGCCCCCATGCCGCCCGTGGCCAGACAGGCGGCCAGATCGGCGCGGCTGAGCTTCGCCACGCCCTGCGCCTGGCCCAGCCGGTCCAGTTGCGCATCGGTCAGCCCGATATGGATCAGCCCGTCCATGATGGCGATGGTTGCGGGCACGGCGCCCTGGGCCCGCACCTCGGCCTCAACCGCGCGGGCGGTTTCGACATTCTGCGGAAAGGGCATGCCGTGGGTGATGATGGTCGATTCCAGCGCCACGATGGCCGCGCCGGCGGCGCGGGCTGCCGCCACCTCGGGCGAGAACGACAGGGGCAGGGTCATGATCCGATTTCTCCCGAGACATAGATGGCGGCGGCGCGGACGGCGGCGGCAAGGGCCGCCTTGCGGTCGGCGCCGTCGCGTTCGGCCACGATATGGGCGGCCATGAAAGTATCGCCCGCCCCGGTGA
>JACZKR010000480.1 GCA_014859945.1 Paracoccaceae bacterium
CAAAGCGCAGGGCGATGTCCTGCGCCTCATCCGGCAAGAGGCTGACGGCAAAGCGGCCGGTTTCGCGCACCGCCGCGCAGGTGCCGGTCTGCCGGTTCAGGCAGACCAGCAGGCTGGGCGGATCGGCGGTGACCGAGCAGACGGCGGTTGCCGTGATGCCGCGCCGTTCGTCCCCGGCCCGGGCGGTCACGATGGTGACCGCGCCGGGAAAGCGCGCCATCGCGGCGCGAAAGCTGGCGACGTCGATGGCCATGCCCATCTTACGCCGCCTTCAGCTGCGACAGGTAGTCGCCGGCCGCGCCGGGATCGGCGAACCACGGGAAGAAATCACGCGGATCGTCGAAGCCGTTGGCGATGCGGTGCGACAGCGCCGGGAAGGCCTGCGCGCTGCCCATGATCTCAAGCACGAAGGGCGGCGGCGGCATCAGCATCATGTTGGTCCAGCGCACCACCCACTGGGCGTAATCCCAATAGGCATCGAAGGTGCCCTGCATCCAGGCCCCGTCGAAGGCGCCGTCCTGACGGTCAAGGATGCGCTTCAGATAGATCGCCGCCGCCTTCGAGGCGTTGTTCGATCCCTGCCCGGTGATCGGGTCGTTCAGGCAGACCGCATCGGCCAGCCCCAGCACCTTGCGCCCCGAGGGCAGGGTGGCCACCGGTTGCCGCACCGTAGGCGCGAAGCGGCCGGCCAGAATGCCGTTGTCGTCGGTGAGCGCGATGTCGCGGCAGCGCGCGGCCTCCCAGGGCAGGAAAGTATCGACGATCCATTTCGACTTCGCCAGATGCTCTTCGGGCGTCTTCACGTCGCCCCAGCAATCCATCGGGCCGCCGGGTACGCCTTCCATCACCATGATCTCGCAGGGGCCGGAGGTGGTCAGCGCCGGGAAGACGAAATATTCGCCCACCCCCGGGATCAGGTTGAAGCAGACGGCCGAATGGCGCTCACGCGGGGTCATGCCGGTGACATAGGTCAGCGCAAGGGCGCGCTGCGGCTTGTCGAAGGGCGATTTCTCGGCGTCGCGTTCAAACATCCGGCCGATCTCGCCCTTGCCCGAGGCCACCAGCACCAGATCGTCCGAGGCCGCATAATCCTCAAGCTCGGCAATGCCGGCATCGGCGATGACCAGTTCGCCGCCGCGCTTTTCGAACTCGGCCAGCCAGCGCGGAATCTTCACCCGCTGATCGACCGAATAGGCGTTGCGCTCCAGCCGGCCCACCCAGTCGATCGCCTTGGCGCCCGGCTGTTCGGGATGCGGCACGGTGAAAGAGATGCCTTCGACCGGCGGGCAGATGTCGGACCAGAAGTCGATGCCCAGATCGCGTTCGTGCTGCACGGCGGCGCCGAACATGCACTGGCTGGACAGAACCTTGCCCTTTTCCACCTCTTCCGCGGTGCGGTTCTGCACCACGCGCACCTTGTAGCCCTTCTGCAAAAGGCCAAGGGCCACCTGAAGGCCCGACTGGCCGCCGCCGACAATCGTGATCTTTCTCATGGTCATCTCCCTGTTCTTGTTTGTTATTCCATCAGCTTCGGAATCGCGGGGGCGGCCTGTTCGGGACCCATGGCGGTATAGCCGCCGTCCACGCGGATATCGGTTCCGGTGATGAAGCTGGCCTCATCCGAACACAGGAACAGCACGGCCGCGGCAACCTCTTCGGGGTTTCCGGTGCGGCCCAGAAGGTGGAAGGGCGCGGCCACGACATCGGTCTTGGCACGGTTGCCGCCGGTCAGCTGGTCCATGATGTTCGACCAGGTCCAGCCCGGGCTGACCGCGTTCACCCGGATGCCCCTGGGCGCCAGATCCATCGCCTGATTGCGCGTCAGCTGCAGGATCGCGGCCTTCGACACCGGATAAAGCCAGCGCCCGGTCTGCGCCACGCGGGATGAGATCGAGCCGAAGTTCACGATGGCGCCGCGGTTCTTCTCCAGCTCTTCCAGCGCCGCCTGCATCAGCACGACCGAGCCGACGATGTTCACATCCAGCGCCTCAAGCCATTCCGCGCGGGATGAGGCAGCGCCGTTGTCCAGATAGGTGCAGGCGACATTCACCAGAAAGTCGATCCGGCCGAAGCGGTCCTTCGTCGCCGCCACCAGCGCCGCGATCTGGGCATCGTCGCGCAGGTCGCAGCGGGTAAAGGCCGCGCCGTCGGGCAGGGCGCCCGCAGGTTCGGCGATGTCGGCCACCATCACCCGGGCGCCCGCCGCCACGAATCCCTCGACCACGGCCCGGCCGATCTTGGTCACGCCGCCCGGCACGATGGCGACCTTGCCTGCCAAACCCTTCATTCCGCCTCTCCCCATGCTTTGAGTTTGAAGGAATTGTGAACCACTTGGCCCGCCGCGCTATCCGCGCCCCGCGCCGACTATCCGGAAAACGAAAAAATCGTGCAGCGCGGGGATAGGATTTGCCCGGTCTGTGCTAGGCTGTCCCATCGGTTCCGTCCGGGGAGGCCATGCCGCAGCACCCAGCGCCCCTGTCGCAGTACAGCCTGTTCCGCTCCTGCGACCTTGATGAGGCGCGTGAGCGGGTGGCGGCGGTATTCTGTCCGCACCGGCTTGAGACGATGGGCGCGCGGGCGCTGTTCGATGCCCGCCACCACCACCTGCCGGGGCAGCGGCTGTCGCTGAACTATATCGAATACGGCGCCCGCACCCTGATCGCGCCCGGAGAGCTAGAGGATTTCTACCTGCTGCAGATCCCGCTGGAAGGCGGGGCCGAAATCACCAACGGCCGCGACAGCTATCTGTCCACCCCCGAACAGGCGGCGGTGCTGAACCCGCATCTGCCGACCCGGATGGTATGGGAGGCCGGGACGCGGCAGGTTCTGGTGCAGATCGCGCGGCGGGCCATGCAGGATCATCTGGCGGCCGAACTGGGCGGACCGTCCGACCGGCCGCTGACCTTTCACGGGCCGCTTGATCTGACCAGCGGCCCCGGTGCCGCGCTGCGCCGCATGGTGCTGTGGCTGGTGGCCGAGGCCGATGCCGGCGCGCCGCCCATCGGGCCGGGGCTGATGGCGCGGCAGATCGAGGGCACGGTGCTGTCGGGTCTTCTGGAAAGCCACCGCCACGACCATGCCGACCTGCTGTCGCGCCGCCGCTCGGCCCCCCGGCCGCGCCATCTGCGGCTGGCGGAAGGCTTCATCGAGGCCAATCTCGACAAGCCCCTGACGATCGAGGACATGGCGGCGGCGGCCGGGATCAGCCCGCGCGCCCTGCAGATGACCTTCCGGCAGCATCGCGGCACCACGCCCCTGGGATTCTGGCGCGATCAGCGGCTGGCCCGCGCCCATGCCGAACTGTCCGCCGGCGCGCCCGGAACCCGGGTGACCGATGTGGCGCTGCGCTGGGGCTTCGGCCATTTCGGCCGGTTTTCCGAGATCTACCGCGCGCGCTACGGGCTTAGCCCCCGTGACACTTTGCGCGCGGCCGGCGGCAAGGATGATGCAACGGACGGGCGGAGGCTGTGATGAGTGGAACGGTGCGGGTGCTGGTCGGCACCTCGAAGGGGGTGTTCCTGCTGGACGACGAGGGCGGGCGGCGCGACTGGCGCATCACCGGCCCCCTTTGCGACGGCTGGCCGATCAACCATGTGATCGGCGATCCGGCGACCGGCCATCTCTGGGCCGCAGGCGGCAGCGACTGGCATGGCGCGGGGGTGTTCCGGTCAACCGATGGCGGCGAAAGCTGGGAACTGTCGAAGCTGGCGAACGGTGAGGCCGACAGCTGGATGGCCGAGAACCCCGAATTCGCCGCGCAGATCGGCATGCAGCCCGCGCCGCCCGCGCCCTTCACCGGCGAAATCAAGGCGCTGTGGTCGCTGTGCCTGTCGGGTGGCGTGCTTTATGCCGGCGCCAAGCCCGCGACGCTGTTTTCCAGCCATGACGGCGGCGCCACCTGGGCGCGGGTGCAGGGCCTGTCCGACCACCCTTCGGCCCCGGGGTGGGAGCCGGGGGGCGCCGGCCTGACGCTGCACACCATCGTGCCCGATCCGGGCGATGCGGCAAAGCTGTGGGTCGGCATTTCCGCCGCCGGGGTCTTTGCCACCGAGGACGGCGGCACCACATGGGAACGGCGGAACCGCCGCGCCAACGAAGGCGGCGCCGAGGACGATCACGGCGCCTGCGGCCATGACGTGGGTTTCTGCGTCCACAACATGGTGCGGGCCCCGGGCTCGGACCTGCTCTATCAGCAGAACCACCACGGCGTCTTCCGCAGCCCCGATGGCGGCCGGTCCTGGCAAGAGGTCACCGAGGGCCTGCCCTCGACCTTCGGCTTCCCCATCGCGGTGCATCCCCGCGATCCCCAGACCGTCTGGGTGCTGCCCCTGAACGGCGACACGCAGGGCCGCTTTCCGCCCGAGGCTTCGGCCAAGGTCTGGCGGTCGCGCAGCGGCGGCGCGGGCTGGCAGGCGCTGGGCCAGGGGCTGCCCGGGCGCAACTGCTATTTCACCGTGCTGCGGCAGGCCATGACAACCGACCGGCAAGAGCCAGCCGGCGTCTATTTCGGCACCAACAGCGGATCGGTCTTTGCCAGCAGCGATGAGGGCGACCACTGGTCCGAAATCGCCCGCCACCTGCCCACGGTCTTCTGCGTCGAAACGCTGGAACGGGTGTAGGCGGCTCGCGCCGGTGCCCCCCACCCCCAACCC
>JACZKR010000481.1 GCA_014859945.1 Paracoccaceae bacterium
CCATCAGCCCTGCCCCGCCCGCCAGCAACCCGCAGGACACCAGCGCGATCGACCGCCGGCCGGCCGTCTGGTCGGCGCGGATGCCCACCCAGACCGAAGCCGCCACCGACAAGGCCGTCGATGTCACCAGAAGCGCCGCAAAGCCCCGGTCGCCCAGACCAAAGACCTCGACCGCCAGAACCGAGACATAGGGCCCGAAGGTGCAGACCACCGCGCCGAACAGCATCATCAGCACCGCGATCACCCGCAGCGCCGGATCGCTCCACAAAAGCCGCAGACCCGCCATTGCCTAGGGCGCCCCGGTCACGGCAAGGGGAATGCCGGCCGAGGGCCGGTCGCGCCGGTCGGCCAGATGCAGCGCCAGCGCCCCCGCCACGGCCACCCCGGCCCCGGTCAGCGCGGTGGCCAGATGCCCGCCATAGGTCATCCCCAGCCCGAAGATCAGCGCCGCCACAACGTCGCTGACCAGCTTCTGCAAGGCGATCAGCGCCGAGGCCGCGCCCGGCCGCCCCTGCATCAGGTCCTGGTAATAGCCGATGGGCAGCGTCAGGATCGCCGCCCCGCCCAGCCCCGCCAGCAGGGGCAGCAGCCACAGCGCCGCGCTGTCGGCCAGAACCGGCATCAGCGCCAGATGGCTGACGTAAACCGCGGTGCCCCAAGCCATCTGCGTCGTCCGCCGCACCCGCGCCGCGATGCGCGGCAACAAGAGCATGAACGGCACTTCCCAGCCCGCCACCATGCCGACATACAGCGCCACATCCCCCGCGCTGCGCCCCGGCGCCGCCTCGAACACCAGCGAGACCAGCACCATATAGACCACGCCGGCCGAGGTGACGGCGCCCAGAAGCATCATCCGCAACAGCACCGGCGGGCGGGCGATCTCGGCAAAGCTCTGCAGCATGTTCAGCCCCGACCGCCCGGCCGGCAGCCCGCCGGTGCCATCCTCGGGCCAGGCCCGCAGCACCAGAAGGAACAGCGCCAGGCTCAGCCCCAGCCCGCAGGCATAGACCAGATCAAGGTGGAAGCTGTCAGCAAAGGCGAAGGTGAAAAAGATCAGCAGCGCCAGGAAGGTCGCCGACATGCCGGCGCGGATCACCGCCTGCACCCCGTCGCGCCGCACCGGGTTGCCCGCCATCACCAGCCCCGCCAGCCCGAAGGCCTGCCCGTAGATGCTCCACCCCACCGGCAGCAGGATGCCATGCGTCACCACCAGCGCGAATGGCCCCGGCATGGCCAGCATCAGCGCCGACCCTGCCACCGCGCAACCCGCCGTCACGATCGCCAGCCGCCGCCGGCTGGCCCGCTGGTCGCCCAGAATGCCGATCAGCACCGAGGCCGACACCGCCAGCACCGAAGCCAGCGCCATCACCAACGCCAGCGCCGCCTCCGACAGGCCCACATAGGACACCGCGATCAGCGACAGATAGGGATAGACGGCGGCGTTATGCGCACCCAGAAGCGCGATCAGCCCGGCCAGCATGCGCAGAACCGGCTGATCCATGATCATCCGCCAGGCGCTCATTCCGGGATCACCTTTCCGGGGTTCATCCGCCCCTCGGGGTCCAGCGCGGCCTTGATCTGCCGCATCACCGCCAGCGCCACCGGGTCCTTGCGCCGCTTCATCGTGGCCAGTTTCGACAGGCCCACCCCATGCTCGGCCGAGAAACTGCCGCCCAGCGCCTGCACCTCATCCTCGACCGCCGCGACCACGGCATCATGAAGCGCGGGGTCGTCGCGGCTGGGGAAGACGGTGAAATGGATGTTGCCATCGCCCAGATGCGCCACCGACAGCGTCTCGGCCCCTGCATCCAGCGCCGGAAGCCGCGCCTCGATCCGGTCAAGGAACGCCGCCAGCCGGTCCAGCGGCAGGGCGATATCGGTGTCGATGGTGGGCTGGCGGTCCAGCGTGATTTCAGCCGCGAGTTCGCGGCGCTGCCACATCGCCAGCCGCTGCGCCCCGGTCTGCGCCACTTCGGCATCCAGCACCGCGCCCGTCCCGATCTCGGCCGCCAGCACCTCTTCCAGAAGCGCGGTCAGCGGCACCGTGCCATCCGGCCCGGGGTCGCAGTCGCGCGGCGCCGTGGCGGCCAGTTCGACCAGAATGTTCACCTCATGCCGCGTGCCGCCGAAGGGCAACGCCACATCCGGCCGCGCCTCGGCCAGCCGGCGCATATAGCTGGCCGGCATGAATTCGAAGGCTTCCACCATGCCCCCCGTCGCCGCCCGCAGGCGATTCAGAAGCTCCAGCGCGTCGGGCAGGCTGCGCGCGGCCAGCGTGGCCGTGGCATGGGCGCGCGGCGCCGGGACCAGTTTCATCACCGCCGCGGTGATGATGCCCAGCGTCCCCTCGGCCCCGATGAAAAGGTCTTTCAGATCATAACCCGAATTGTCCTTGTGCAGCTCGCTCATCAGGTTCAGCACCCGGCCATCGGCCAGCACCACCTCAAGCCCAAGGCACAGCGCGCGGGTTGACCCGTGGCGCAGCACGTTCGACCCGCCGGCATTGGTGGACAGCACCCCGCCGATCATCGCCGACCCGCGCGCGCCGAACCACAGCGGGAAATACAGCCCCTGCGCCTCGGCCGCCTCATGCAGCCGCGCCAGCACCACGCCGGCCTCGACCACCGCCAGCCGCGTGCCCGCCCGCACCTCGCGGATGCGGTTCAGCCGCTCGACCGAAACCATCAGCCCGCCCCGCGTCATCGCGCCGCCGACCAGCCCCGTCAGCCCGGCAACCGGCACCACCGGCACCCCGTGGCGCGCGGCGATCTTCATCACCGCCGCCACCTCTTCGGTGTTGCCGGGCCGGGCGACGATGGCCGGATCGGGGCGGAATTGGCCCGACCATTCAGACCGGTAGCGCGCCAGATCGGCGCCGGTCAGCACATGGGCCTGACCGAGAAGGGCGACGAGATCGTCGTGAAGCGGCATGGGAGACTCCGGGATCGCGCGGAGAATGCCCGCGCCATCGGGGAAAGGCCAGAGGGGCGGCCGGCTATTTTCGCAGAAGAAACCCGGTTTCGCGGCCCCCCAGCGCTATTCCGCCACCCGGTCCAGAAGCTCCAGCACCTTCGGCCCCATGCCCGCCACGATCTGCCGCACGCCTTCGGCATTGGGGTGGATGCCATCGGCCTGCATCAGCCCGCCGATCGCCGCCGGATCGCCGCCATCGGCCAGAAGGGGCCCGAAGAACGACGGCATCAGCAGCGCCCCATGCTTCGCCGCCAGATCGGGATAGATCGCGTCGAATTCGGCCTTGTAGTCCGGTCCATAGTTGCCCGGCGCCTCCATCCCCACCAGCAGCACCGGCAGGCCGCGCGCCCCGGCGCCGGTCAGGATCGCATCCAGATTGGCCCGCGCCTCGGCCGGGGGCAGGCCGCGCAGCATGTCATTGCCGCCCAGGGTCACGATCAGCGCATCGGTTTCGGGCGTCAGGCTCCAATCCAGCCGCGACAGCCCGCCCGCCGTGGTATCGCCGGACACACCGGCGTTCACCACCGCCACCTCGCGCCCCTCGGCCACCAGCCAGGCCTGCAGCTGCGGCACCAGCCCCTCTTCCGGGGCCAGCCCGTAGCCCGCCGTCAGACTGTCGCCCAATGCCACAACCGTCAGCGGTTCGGCAGCAACCGCGCCGGCAAACAGCGAAAACCCTGCAACCCACGCCATCGTGACATTGCGGATCGCCCGCGCCGACGCATATCTGAGGCAGGACAGCGGAAGGTGAGACATGGCGGAACCCGTTCTGAGGCTTGAAGACGTGGGCCTGACCCTGCGCGGCAACGCCGGCCCCGTCGAGATACTTAAGGGGATTTCGCTGACTGTCACGGGGGCAGAGACGGTGGGCCTTGTCGGACCCTCGGGTTCCGGCAAATCTTCGCTTCTCATGCTGATGGGCGGGCTGGAACGCGCCACCTCGGGCCGGGTGCAGGTGCAGGGCCAGGATCTGGGCGGGATGGACGAAGACCGGCTGGCCCGCTTCCGCCGCGGCCGGATGGGCGTGGTGTTCCAAAGCTTCCACCTGATCCCCACCATGACCGCGCTGGAAAACGTGGCCCTGCCGATGGAGATCGACGGTATCCCCGACGCCTTCGGCCGCGCCGCCGAAGAACTGGCGGCGGTGGGGCTGGCGGGCCGCGCCGGCCACTACCCCGCCCAGCTTTCGGGGGGCGAACAACAGCGCGTGGCCCTGGCCCGCGCCGCCGCACCCCGCCCGGCCATCCTTCTGGCCGATGAACCCACCGGCAACCTCGACAGCGCCAACGGTGCCGCGATCATGGACCTGATCTTCGGCCTGCGCGACCGGCACGGCGCCACGCTGTTTCTGGTCACCCACGCCCCCGAACTGGCCGCGCGCTGCGACCGCATCATCCGGCTGGCCGACGGCCGGGTTGCCGCCGACGAACGCCGGGGGCAGCCGGCATGAGCCTGCGTCTGGCCGCCCGCATCGCCCGGCGGGAATTGCGCGGTGGCGTCGCCGGCTTCCGCGTCTTTCTGGCCTGCCTTGCGCTGGGGGTGGCCGCCATCGCCGGCGTCGGCATGGTCCGTTCGGCCATCGAGACGGGGCTGACGGAACAGGGCGCCATCCTTCTGGGCGGCGACGCGCAGGCCGAATTCACCTACCGCTTCGCCACGCCCGATGAACGCGCCTGGCTGGAGGGCATCGCCAACCGCGTCTCGGAGGTGGTCGATTTCCGCTCGATGGCCGTCGCCGGCGAAAGCCGCGTGCTGACGCAGGTGAAATCGGTCGATAACGCCTACCCGCTTCTGGGTTCGGCCGAGGTTGAAGGCACCACGCTGACCGCCGCCCTTGCCGGGTCTGGCGGCCTGCCCGGCGGGGTGATGGACCGGGTTCTGGCCGATCAGATGGGCCTTGCCCCCGGCGACCGCTTTGCCCTTGGCCGGCAGGAATTCGTTCTGGGCGGCATCCTTCTGCGCGAACCCGACAGCGCCACCGGCGGCTTTGCCCTGGCGCCTCGCACCATCGTCCGCACGGCCGATCTGGCGCAATCGGGGCTTCTGCAACCCGGCACGCTGTTTGACAGCGCCTACCGGCTTGACCTGCCCGACGGCGCCGACCTTGCCAGCCTGCAGGCCGCCGCCGAGGACCGCTTCCGCGATCAGGGCCTGCGCTGGTCCGACAGCCGCCGCGCCGCCCCCGGCGTGGAGAACTTTGTCGAGCGGATCGGGTCTTTCCTGATCCTTGTCGGCCTTGCCGGCATGGCGGTGGGCGGCGTGGGCATCGCCTCGGCCGTGCGCGCCTGGCTTGAGGGGCGGATCGCCACCATCGCCACCCTGCGCACGCTGGGCGCCGATGCGCGGCTGGTCTTCCGCATCTGCCTGTTGCAGATCGCCGCCCTGGCCGGGCTGGGCGTCGCGCTGGGTCTGGCGCTGGGCATCGGCCTGCCGCTTCTGCTGGCTGGACCCATCGCCGCCAATCTGCCCTTCCCCGTCCATCTGGCCCCCGCGGCCCGCCCGGTGCTGGAGGCCAGCTTTTACGGCCTGACCTCGGCCTTCCTCTTCGCGCTCTGGCCTCTGGCCCGGGCCGAACGGGTACGCGCCGCAGCGCTTTACCGCGGCGGGCTGGCCGGTGGCTGGCCCGCGCCGCGCCACCTGATCACCATGGCGGGCCTTGCCGTTCTGCTGATCGGCGGGGCCGCCCTGCTGTCTGAGGCGTGGGAGATGACGCTGGCCACCGCCGGCGGCGTGGCCGGGGCGCTGGCGGTGCTGGGGCTGGCGGCGCTGGCCC
>JACZKR010000482.1 GCA_014859945.1 Paracoccaceae bacterium
GCCCCCGGGCCGCCTTCGGTCTGCGCCGCCCGCGCCGCCGCCAGTTTCCGCCGGATCACGCCCGTTTCCGCCATCGCCATTCCCCCGGGGTTGCCCGCGAAGGCTAGGCGAGCTTCCTTTCGGAAAGGTGAACACTTTCCGCCGCCTGTTCGCGCCGCAGGGGCAGCGTGACGCGGAAGGCCGCCCCGCGCTGGCCGGGCACATAGGCGACGGTGCCGCCCAGATTGGCCATGATCTCACGGCAGATGGCCAGGCCCAGACCCGCGCCGCCCGCGCGGCTCTGATCCGTCAGGCGGGCGAATTTTTCAAAGATAAGCGCCTGCTTTTCCTTGGGAATTCCGCGGCCGTTGTCGATGAAGTCAATCGTCACCCGCCCCGCCTTCAGCCGCACCAGCACCCGCAGCAGCGCGGGGTCGGCATCGCAGTATTTCCGCGCGTTGGAAATCAGGTTGATGAACACCTGCACCAGCCGGTCTGCGTCGGTCTTGAGGTAAATCTCTTCCGCCGTCACATCGCGTTCGACGCGGAAGGCGCGGTCGGGGCGGGTCTGGCTGGCGGCCACCTCGGCGCGGTCCAGCATCTGGCCCAGATGCGCCAGCCCCAGGTTCAGCTGCACCGTGCCGTTTTCCAGCACCGACAGGTCCAGCAGGTCATCCAGCAGCCGCGTCAGGCGCTTGGCCTCATCATGGATGATGCGGCCGTAATCGGCCACCTGCTGCGCCGGCAGATCGCCCTCGGTCAGAATCTCGGAGAATGCGCGGATCGAGGTCATCGGCGTGCGCAGCTCATGGCTGATCTGCGACAGGAAGGCGTCTTTCTGCACCGAAATCTGGGTCAGCTTTTCGTTCACCTCGCGCAGCTGGCGGGCGGTGCGGGTGAGTTCCTCTTGCTTGGCCTCCAGCCGGGCCGAATATTCCATGATCTGCGCCGCCTCATTCGCGACCGCCATCAGGTCTTCGACCGTCACGGTGGCGCGGCCGAACAGCTGGCTGATCATGGCATGGGCGGTGGCGGCGCCGACCGAGCCGGCCAGACGGCGCTCAAGCTCGGCAAGGAAGGCGGGGGTCAGGTCGGGCAGAAAGCCCTCTTTCCCTTGCCCCCGCGCCTCGGCCTCGAAAAAGGTCAGCGCCTCTTCGCCCAGGATGCGCTGCGCGAGGTTCAGAAGCGCCTCGGGTTCGGCCTGACCATGGGTCCAGCCCAGACGGCCATCCTGCGCCTCGGTGTCGAAGGCGTTGACGAAGGCCGCGCCCTGAATGCGTTCAACCGGGTCGGGAAAAGTCAGAAGCGAGCCGGCGCAGAAGGCGGCGGTGTTCAGCGCCAGCGACCACAGGATCGAATGCACCAGCGGGTCCATCCCGGCGGTGCCGAACAGCGCCTGCGGCCGCAGCCAGCCGATGCCCCAGGGCCCTTCGGCAAAGACGGCGGCCGACAGCACGGCATCCTGCCCGAACGACGGCAGGAACAGCGTCCAGGCCCAGGTGACAAAGCCGATGATCAGCCCGGCCTTGGCGCCGGTCTTGGTGGCACCGCGCCAGAAGATGCCGCCCAGAAGCGCCGGCATCACCTGCGCCATGCCGGCAAAGGCGATCAGCCCGATTGATGCCAGCGCCGCCGTGCCGCCCGACAGCCGGTAATAGGCCAGCCCCAGCGCCAGCACCCCGACAATCGACAGCCGCCGCGCCAAGAGGATGCCGCCCCGCAAATCGCCCGACAGCGCCGCCGCCGGCCGCAGCCGCAGCCACAGGGGCATGATGACATGGTTCGACAGCATGGTGGCCAGCGCCACGGTTTCCACGATCACCATCGAGGTGGCCGAGGAAAAGCCGCCCAGAAAGGCCAGCATGGCAAGGGTGCCCTGCCCCTCGGCCAGGGGCAGCGTCAGCACCAGCATGTCGGGGTTGGCATCGGCCGGCATCCGGTCCATCCCCACCACCGCGATGGGCAGGATGAACAGGCTCATGGCAAAGAGATACAGCGGAAAGGCCCAGCTGGCGCGGGCCAGATGCCGTTCATCGACGTTCTCGACCACCATGACCTGAAACATCCGCGGCAGGCTGATCACCGCCGCCGCCGACAGCCCGATCAGCCCCAGCCAGCGGCCCGGCTGCAGCTCCCAGCCCGGGGCGTCGGTTTCCACGATCCGCTCCAGCACCGCGCCGGCGCCGCCCGCCAGCCCCCAGACCACGAAGATGCCCACCGCGATCAGCGCCACCAGCTTCACCACCGCCTCAACCGCGATGGCCATGACGATGCCGTGGTGCTGCTCTTTGGCGTCCAGCTTGCGGGTGCCGAACAGGATGGTGAAGACCGCCAGCCCCCCCGCCACCCAGACCGCAATGGAATCGCGGTTGGGCAGGCCCCAGCCGGTCGGCGATTCCGAGGCGAAGACCGCGAAACTCAGCGTCACCGACTGCAGTTGCAGCGCGATATAGGGTGTCGCCGCCACCACGGCGATCACGGTGACCATCACCCCCAGCACGTTCGACTTGCCGAAACGGGAAGAGATCAGGTCGGCGATCGAGGTCACCCGCTGCTGCCGCCCGATATGGACCAGCTTGCGCAGCACCCACCACCAGCCGACGAAGACCAGCGTCGGGCCAAGGTAGATCGTCATGTATTCGATGCCCGACCGCGCCGCGTAACCGACGGCGCCGTAAAAGGTCCATGCGGTGCAGTAGATCGACAGCGACAGCGTGTAGATCATGGGCGACCGCAGAAAGCGCAGGCCCCCCAGTTCCGCCCGCCGCTCGACCAGAAAGGCCACACCGAACAGGAAGATCACATAGACAAGGCAGGACAGGACCAGAATGTCGAAGGGCATCTCAGCCCTCCTCGTCCGGCGGGGCGCGGTCGTCGGTCTCGGGGCGGGCAAGGCCGGGGGCCAGAACCGCCGCCGCCACGATCATCAGCGCCCAGACCACAAAGGCAAAAACCGCCGACCCGCCCGCCGACCCGTCGGGCCAGAGCGCGGGCAGCAGCAGCAGGAACACCCCCACCACCGGCAGGAACCGCGCGGCATCATGCAGGCGGCGGCGGCGGTAATGCGCCCGCGCCAGAAACAGCGGAGCCCGCGGCGCCCGCATTCAGCCGCCCGCCGCCATCAGTTCGCGCACCTTGGCGCGCATCTCGGCATTGGCGAAGGGCTTGGCCATGAAGGCCGAAACCCCAGCCCTTTCGGCCGCCTCGCGGTCGCGGCCCTGGCCCTTGGCGGTCAGCATCATCACCGGCAGGGCGGCGGTGCGCCGGTCGGCCCGCAGCGCCGCCAGCACCTCAAGTCCGCTGAGGCCGGGCAGCATCAGGTCAAGGATCACCAGATCGGGCAAGGCGCCCGACAACCGCTCCAGCGCCGCCGCGCCATCGCCCAGCACCTCGACCTCGCAGCCGTCGCGCGTCAGGATGAAGCGGATCGCCTCGGCAATATTGGTCTCATCCTCGATAAGCAGCACGCGGCCTGCCATCGCGCCTCCGGTCCCCCCGGGGGCAGTCTGCGCCCCCGGCCCGACTATCGGGGCAAATGCCGCGCCTGTCAAAATGCGAATATGTTGCCCCCCGAAGCAGGGGGCGCTGCCCCCTCGCCGGCCCCGGGGCCGGCTCACCCCCGGGATATTTTCCGAGAGAGGATGAAAGGGCCCCGTTCATCCTCTCTCCCCAAATATCCCGGGGTGAGGGCCGGCGCGGCCCGAGGGGCAGCGCCCCTATTCACCGCCGGCAAAGGCTCAGGCGGTCAGGATCGAAGGCTCGCGCCGCGCCGCGCAGTCGCCGCGCGGGCAGATGCGGCAGGTCGATCCCACCG
>JACZKR010000483.1 GCA_014859945.1 Paracoccaceae bacterium
CCCGCTCGCTTCTGGCCGCCGATCTGAAGATCAGTGGCGAGATCAGCTCGACCGGCACGCTTGAGATCATGGGAGAGGTGGATGGCACCGTTCAGGCGCAGGCGCTGATCGTGGGCGCCGAAGGCCGGGTGAACGGCGACGTGACGGCCCAGTCGGTGGAAATCCGCGGCAAGCTGGACGGCAAGGTGACCAGCCAGTCCTTCACCCTGCGCGCCGCAGCGCAGGTTGCCGCCGATGTCACCTATTCGACTTTGGTCATCGAAAGCGGTGCCCAGATCGAAGGGCGCTTCCGGCTGAACAAGTAGGGCGCGCCTCTGCACCCCGAACGCCCGCCCCCCGGGGCGGGCTTTTCATTTCGGCGGGCCTAGGTCGGCGGGATCGAATAGGTCAGCCCGGCGCGCGCCACCGGTGCCTCGACCCCATCCGAGAAGATCATCACGTCGCCCACCGCCAGCGCCCGGCCCAGCTTCAGCACCCGTGCCTCGGCCAGCAGGTCGCGCCCCGCCGCGGGCTTGCGCATGAAGTCGATGGCGCAATTCGTCGTCACCGCCAGCGCCACCGGCCCGATCCGCGCGAGGATCGCCAGATACATCGCCACATCCGCCAGCCCGAACATCGCCGGCCCCGACACCGTGCCCCCCGGTCGCAGATGTCGTTCGTCCACCCGCAGCCGCAGGCAAAGCCCCGCCGCATCGCTGCGCTCCACCACGAAATCCTCGGCCACCTGCCCGAAGTCGCGCGCAAGAAAGGCCTGCAACTCGGCGGCGGTCATCCGGTGTTCCATGCTTTCGCTCCTCTGCCAGCGCCCCTAGACTGGCCCAGGCTGTGGGAGGAATGCAAATGGCCGAACCGATCCTGACGCGACGTGACGAAGGCGCCGTGGCGCTGCTGGCGCTGAACAGGCCCACCAGTTTCAACGCGCTCTCGACCGCGATGATCGCGGCACTTGAAGGCCAGATTGCCGGGCTTGCCGCCGACCGCAGCATCCGCGCCGTGGTGCTGGCGGCCGAGGGGCGGGCCTTCTGCGCCGGCCACGACCTGCGCGAGATGCAGGCCCACCGCGCCGATGCCGATGGCGGGGCGGCGTGGTTCCGCGCGCTGTTCGACCGCTGCGGCGCGATGATGCTGTCGCTGGCCGCCCTGCCCCAGCCGGTGATCGCCGCGGTTCAGGGCGTGGCGACGGCGGCCGGCTGTCAACTGGTCGCCTCGTGCGACATGGCGGTGGCGGCGGAAGATGCGCGCTTTGGCGTGAACGGCATCGACATCGGGCTTTACTGTTCCACCCCCATGGTGGCGCTGACCCGCAAGGTGCCGCCTGCCGTCGCGTTCGAGATGCTGTCCACGGGCACCTTACTGCCCGCCGCCCGGGCGCGCGAGGTGGGGCTGGTCAACCGCGTCGTCCCGGCCGCCTCGCTGCGGGATGAGGCAATGGCGCTGGCCGCGCAGGTGGCCGCCAAGCTGCCGGCCGCCAGCCGTCTGGGCAAGCGCGGCTTTTACGACCAGCTGGGCCTGTCGCCGGAGGCCGCCTATGCCCTGATGGCCGAACGGATGACGGCGAACATGATGGACCCCGATACCGACGAAGGCCTTTGCGCCTTTCTGGAAAAGCGCCCGCCGGCCTGGAAGGCTCCGGCTTAAGGGCGCGGCCCGGTGGCAGCCAGCCAGCCGCCCAAAGCCAGCCCGGCCAGCGCCAGCCCGGTCACCAAAGCATAGA
>JACZKR010000484.1 GCA_014859945.1 Paracoccaceae bacterium
GGCGGAAGGCGCGCTGGACGGCGCCGCCGCGGTGATCCTGGGTGCCGATGGCTGCACGCCCTATCCCAGCGTGGGCTTTTATTGCGCCGGCGGTGCGGCGGCGATCCGCGCGGGCGGGGCGGCCTATGCGGCCTCGCAGGGGGCGATGAACTTCGATCTGGGGCGCGCGGTGCTGCCGGCGGGGGCGCGGCTTCTGGATGCGGGCGACGTGGCGGTTGATCCCGCCGACGGCCCCGGCAACCGAACCCTGCTGCGTGACCGGATCGGCCAGATTGTTGCCGCCGGCGCGGTGCCGGTGCTGCTGGGCGGCGACGATTCGCTGCCGATCCCGATGCTGCAGGCGCTGGCGTCGCGCGGCCCGCTGACCATCCTGCAGATCGACGCCCATATCGACTGGCGCGACGAGGTGGGGGGGGAGGCCTGGGGCCTGTCCTCGACCATGCGGCGCGCTTCGGAAATGGGCCATGTCGAACGCATCATCCAGGTCGGCCAGCGTGGCATCGGCTCGGCCCGGCCGGCCGATTATCAGGCGGCCCTCGACTGGGGTGTGCATTTCATCCCCGCGCGCGAGGTGGCCGCGCAGGGCATCACCCGCGCCCTGACGCTGATCCCCGAAGGCGCGCAGGTGGTCATCTGTCTGGATGTCGATGCGCTTGACCCCGCCGTGATGCCCGCCGTCATCGGCCGCACCGCCGGCGGCCTGAGCTATTGGCAGGTGTTCGAACTGATCGCCGGGGCCGCCGCGCGCGGGCGGATCGCCGGTTTCGACATGGTCGAGTTCATGGCCGGCCGCGACATCGACGGGCAGGGCGCGCTGGTGGCGGCGCAGCTTCTGGCCGGCGTTCTGGGCATCATCGCGGAAAGGGCAACGGCATGAGCCGCTTCAACCAGCCGCTGGGCGGCAATGAGATGCCCCGTTTCGGCGGCCCGGCGACGATGATGCGCCTGCCCTCGGCCCCCGATGCGACGGGGCTGGACGTGGCCTTTGTCGGTATTCCGATGGATATCGGCACCTCGAACCGGCCGGGCTCCCGGCTGGGCCCGCGCCAGATCCGCGACGAAAGCCGGATGCTGCGGCCCTACAACATGGCCACCGGGGCGGCACCCTTTGAACATCTGCAGGTCGCCGACATCGGCGATGTGCCGATCAACACCTTCGACCTGAAGAAATCGGTCGATATCATCACCGCCTTTTATGACGACGTGCTGGAAAAGGGCGCGCTGCCGCTGACGCTGGGGGGCGACCACACGCTGACCTGGCCGATCCTGCGGGCGATGAAGAAGCGGCACGGGCCGGTGGCGCTGATCCATGTCGATGCCCATGCCGACATCAACGACACGATGTTCGGCGAGAAAGTGGCCCATGGCTGCCCCTTCCGCCGGGCGTGGGAGGATGGCTGCCTGCTGAACGACCGCGTCTTCCAGATCGGCCTGCGCGGCACCGGATACAGCCCCGAGGATTTCGACTGGGGCCGCCAGCGCGGCTGGACAGTGGTGCAGGCCGAAGAGTGCTGGCACCGCTCGCTGAAGCCGCTGATGGCCGAAGTGCGCGCGAAGATCGGCGATGCCCCGGTCTATCTGAGTTATGACATCGACAGCCTTGACCCCGCCTTCGCGCCGGGCACCGGAACTGTCGAGCCGGGCGGGCTGACCATCTGGCAGGGGCTGGAAATCGTCCGCGGCGCGGCCGGGCTGAACCTGGTCGGCGGCGATCTGGTTGAGGTCTCACCGCCCTACGATCCTTCCGGCAATACCGCGCTGATCGGCGCCAATCTGCTTTACGAAATGCTCTGCGTCCTGCCCGGAGTGCCGCAGGGCCGGGCGGGCTAGCACCGATTTCTTCAAAGAAATCGGGCCGGTTCCTTTGAAGGAACCGGGTCGGCGCCCTTGCCCAACCGTGCCACTGAGGCCCGCCTTCACCCCCACAGACCGGACCGGCGCAATATGGGGCACACACTGTTGGTCTCTTGCGTAGGGTGCGTGATCTTCACGCACCATCCCGGCCGCCATGGCGAAGGCCATCGCCTTCGCCACCGTGGTACATCGGCAAGCTTCACCGGACGGGCCTCAAAGGCCCGGCCAGCGCCCGCCCCGCCATCGGCGGGCGCTTCTCGCCCGCCGGGTCGGGCGCTGGCCTTTCGTCGTTTGTGCCGCACCGTCTCCGGTTGAACCCGCACCAGCGGGCGGGGGCGAGGCAGCGCCTCGCCTTGTCCCGCCCGGAATAGGTTTCACCGTTTGTTGCCGCCGTAGGGTGCGTGTTCACACGCACCTTCCCCGCCTCCATGGCGAAGGCCATCGCCTTCGCCACTTCCTGACATGGCAAGCTTCACCGGCTGGGCCTCAAAGGCCCGGCCAGCGCCCGCCCCGCCCATGGCGGGCGCTTCTCGCCCGCCGGGGCAGGCGCCGGCCTCTTGTATTGCTCGCCGCACCGTCTCCGGTTGACCCGCCGCCAGCGGGCGGGGGCGAGGCAGTGCCTCGCCTTTTCCCGCCCGGACACGGTTGCCGGGCCTCGGAGTGCATAGTCCACCGCCCCCTATTCCTCGGGCGTGACCAGCACCAGCTCTCCTGCGCCCTCCAGCTGGCGGATCGCGAGCACCACGGCGGCCATCGCCTCTTCGCCGTCCTTCTCGCGCACCTTGCCGCGCGCCGCGGCCTCATCCCGCAGGCCCTGCGCCATGCGCTGCGACATGTTCGACAGCAGGAACTCGGCGGCCGGCGCCTGGTCGCCCGCCAGCGCCGCCGCCAGCGCCGTCACCAGCACCGCCGGATCGGTGATCCGCACCACCTTCGGCACATCGCGCGGCGCCACGCGGGCGGGGATATGGACGAAGGTGAAGATCGCCTTGCGCACCTGATCGGCAAAGCTGCGGTCCTCGGCCTCAAGCCCGCGCAGCACCTCTTCGCGCGTCCCCGCGGTTGAGACGTTCAGGATCGCCCCCACCCGTTCCACCGGGCCGGTGTCAAAGGCGCGCGGCGGCTGGGCATCGAGTTGCGCGGCCAGCGACAGCCCGATCCGCCGCACCGTTTCGGGATCGACATTCCCGGTCATCGAGACCGCCCAGGCAACCCGCCGCGCCCTTTCGCCGGGCAGCCGCCCCAGAAGCTCGGCCGATTTCGCCACCGGCAGCTTTGACAGCATCACCGCCGCCACCTCGGCGCTTTCCTCTTCCAGCACCGGCAACAGCCGTTCGGCCGGCAGGGCGGTCAGCCGGTCCCACGGGTCGGCCTTGGCCGAAGCGCCGGCCAGACGGCGCAACCGGCTGGCCGCCGTGGCCGAGATATGGCCACCCATCACCGACAAGGCGCCTTCAATCCCGCCGGGGAAGGCCAGACCCACCTGCTCCAGCTCGGACAGGAATTCCTCGACCACCTGCGCCAGCGTCGCGCGATCGACCAGCCGCATCTGGCCCATCTGCTCGGCCAGAGCGGCCTGCATATGTTCAGGCAGCCGCGCCAGGGGAATCTCAGCCCCCTCGGCCAGCAGGAACCGCACGATCACCGCCGCCTTTTCACGCGCGGTCAGCACCCGCGCCGCAGGGGGCGGGGCAGCGGCCTGCGCCGCGGGCAAAGCCCGTTTCACCGGTTCGATCCGCGCCAGCGCCACTGGTCCATCCGTCATCGCCGCCTCCGATTCCCTTCGGCGCAGCGTGGCAGGCGGGGGTTAACGGCGGCTGAACCGGCCTAGCTGGTGGTCTTCACGCATTGGCCGGTTTCGGCATCCCAGATCAGCCCCGGAGCGCAGCTTCCGGCGCTGGTGCTGTCATGGCTCATGCCCCGGCATTCGGCACCGGCAAGCGCCGGGATCAGAAGCAGGGCGATGGCGGCGAGAGTCGTCTTCATTCCTTCCTCCGTGTCTTCTGGCGTATCCTGACAGTCAGCGCCGGACCAACCGGCGCCGTCAGGCCCGCCCCCGGGAAGGATCAGCTTGAAACCGGCTCACAGCTGTTGGTCTGCGGGTTCAGGACGGTTCCCGCCGCACAGCGCGGCGTTTCACAGTCCGACCCGCGCGGCGGGGTTTCCTGAGCCGCCGCGGCCATGGGCAGAAGAAGCAGGATCAGGGCAAGCGGTTTCATCGCGGCCTCCGGGGTGCAGGCCCATACAGCCTGCCACAACCCGCGCCCCGTGTCGCTCACCCTTGCGTGATCGGAGGGAGAATCGGCTCAGGCGCCGAAAACCCGGGCAAAGATCGTGTCGACATGCTTGGTGTGATAGCCAAGGTCGAACTTCTCCTCGATCTCGGCAGGGGAAAGGGCGGCCGTCACCTCGGGGTCGGCCAGAAGCTCGGTCTTGAAATCGGCGCCCTTCTCCCAGACCTTCATCGCGTTGCGCTGGACAAGGCGATAGCTGTCCTCGCGCGACACGCCGGCCTGCGTCAGCGCCAGAAGCACCCGCTGCGACATGACCAGCCCTTTGAACTTGTTCATGTTCTTCAGCATGTTCTCAGGATAGACCACCAGCTTTTCCACCACGCCCGCCAGGCGGTGCAGCGCGAAATCCAGCGTCACCGTGGTGTCAGGCCCGATTGCGCGTTCCACGCTGGAATGGCTGATGTCGCGCTCATGCCACAGCGCCACATTCTCCAGCGCCGGGGTGACCGACATGCGCACAAGGCGGGCAAGGCCGGTCAGGTTCTCGGTCAGCACCGGGTTGCGCTTGTGCGGCATGGCGCTGGAGCCCTTCTGGCCGGGGCTGAAGAATTCTTCGGCCTCCAGCACCTCGGTCCGCTGCATGTGGCGGATTTCGATGGCGATGTTCTCGATGGACGAGGCGATGACGCCCAGCGTGGCGAAGAACATCGCATGACGGTCGCGCGGAATGACCTGGGTCGAGATCGTCTCGGGCACCAGGCCAAGCTTCTCGCAGACATATTCCTCGACCCGCGGGTCGATGTTGGCGAAGGTGCCGACCGCGCCCGAAATCGCGCCGGTGCGGATTTCCTCGCGCGCGGCTTCCAGCCGGCGGCGGCCCCGCGCCATCTCGGCATAGAAGCGGGCAAAGGTCAGGCCCATCGTGGTCGGCTCGGCATGGATGCCATGGCTGCGGCCGATGCGCACGGTGTCCTTGTGTTCGTAAGCCCGCGCCTTCAGCGCCGCCAGAACCCGGTCCATCCCCTTCAAGAGCAGGTCCGAGGCGCGGACAAGCTGGATGTTCAGCGTGGTGTCCAGCACGTCGCTGCTGGTCATGCCCTGATGGACAAAGCGCGCCTCGTCATTGCCGATGATCTCGGCCAGATGGGTCAGGAAGGCGATCACGTCATGCTTGGTCACCGCCTCGATCTCATCAATGCGGGCCACGTTGAACTCGACGTCGCGCGCCTTCCACACGGCATCGGCATTGGCCCTGGGGATCACGCCCAGCATGGCCTGCGCGTCGCAGGCATGGGCCTCGATCTCATACCAGATGCGGAAGCGGGTCTGCGGTTCCCAGAGGGCGACCATCTCGGGGCGGGAATAGCGCGGGATCATCGGGCGGCCTTTCGCGGAAGGGGGCGCCGTCCCTTTAAGCCGCGCTGCAGCACAGCGCAAGCGCCGCGCAGCCCCGCCAACGGCGCAGGGGGCGTTCCGCCCCCTCGGGGCCGCTGGCCCCTCACCCCTGAGGATATTTGCCGAGAGAGGATGGGCAGGGGGTTCAAGCACCCCGCGGGAGGCCCGGCCAAGCCGCGGGGTGCCATCCCCTCTCACGGTCATCGGCGTCCCCGCCTGTACCGCCGGATCAGCCTGCGCGATTCCGGTTAAGGAATCCCTATCATCCTCTCTCCTCAAATATCCTCGGGGGGAGGCCGCAGGCCGTGGGGGGCAGACAGCCCCCCGGCGACGCGGCGGCGGGGCGGGCGCTATCCCACAAGGCGCGGATCGAACGGGTATTTCGTCAGGTTCTCATGCCCCGTTGCGGTGATCAGCACCTGTTCTTCCAGCTTCACCGAGAAATCGCCGCCCTCGGGCGAAACCAGCGCCTCGACGCACAGCACCATCCCGGGCTCCAGCGCCACATCGAAGGCGCCGTCCACCCAGGCATCGGGATAGGGCACGAAGGGCCATTCGTCGCAAAGGCCCACCCCGTGCATCTTGCAGGAGTATTTCTGTTTCCAGTACTGCGCCTCAAGCTGGTGGCCGCCATGGGTCAGCTCGCGGATGGTGACGCCGGGTTTCAGCATCGCCATGTTCTGGCGGATATGGTCCAGCCCGTGGTTCATCGCCGAGATCATGGCATTCGTCGGCCGCCCGTCGCCCACCCACCAGGTGCGGCTGATGTCGATGCAGATGCCATAGGCGCCGATCAGGTCGGTGTCGAAGGCGACGATTTCGTTATTCTGCACGATCCGCGGACCGCATTCCTGAAACCACGGGTTGGTGCGGGGGCCGGATGCCAGAAGCCGCGTCTCGATCCATTCGCCGCCGCGGCGGATGTTGCCCTTGTGCAGTTCGGCCCAGATGTCATCCTCGCTGACATGGCCCTTGGGCACTTCGGCGCGGGTAAAGGCCTCCATCTCCGCAATCGCCGCCTCGCAGGCGTGGTGGGCGGCCTTCATCGCCAGAATCTCGTCGGGGCCCTTGATGGCACGGCTGCGTTCGGTGATCACCTCGCCTTCCAGCACCTCAAACCCGGCGCGTTCCAGCGCGCGCAAGCCGTGGACCATGATCTTGTCCACCGCAAGCCGGCGGTTGGTGCCGGCATGGGCGCGCATTACCTCTTCGACCTGACCGGCGAAGGCGCGGGCGTCCGATGCCGTGGCATCGCCGCAGACGTTGTAGAAAAAGCTTGCCCCGTGGCGCAGTTCGGCAACCAGCGGGTTGAAGGTGACCAGGAAGGGCGCCTGCTTGTATTCCCAGACCACCATATGCCCGTCAGCGCACAGCAGGCAGGCGCGGAACGGGTTGTGGCTGTTCCAAAGCTGCATGTTTGTGGTGTCGGTGGCGTAGCGGATGTTCAGCGGGTCGAACATCAGAAGCCCGCCCACGTCGCGCGCGACCAGCGTCTCGGTCAGCCGGCGCCAGCGGTATTCGCGCATCCGGGCCAGGTCGGGCAGGTCCAGCCCCGCCGCCTGCCATTCGCGGAAGGCCAGCTGCGTCGGCCCGATCTCAACCCGGTCATTGTCGTTCGGGCTGCCGTCGCCCAGCCGGTCGCCGCGGGCGGGGTCGATCTTGCGGCGGGTCTGGGCATAGGGGTCCATCGCGGGCTCCGGGTTCTGGGGGTGCTGGCC
>JACZKR010000485.1 GCA_014859945.1 Paracoccaceae bacterium
ACACCGCCCTGCCCGCCATAGGCCGCGCCCAGCGCCTCATAGGCGACCGAGATCTTGCCGAACTGCGCCGCCGCCCCCAGACCCGCGGTCCAGACGACGAAGCTTGTCAGAACTGCCCGCATGGCCATCCTCTCTCGGAAAATATCCTCGGGGGGTGAATGCGCCACAGGCGCAGAGGGGGGCAGAAAGCCCCCCTCTTCCGTCCTTGGCAAGCGGAAAATCCGGCCGGATCAGATGTGCAGCGCCCGCCCGTAGGCGTCCAGCACCGCCTCGTGCATCATTTCCGACAGGGTCGGATGCGGGAAGACGGTGTTCATCAGGTCTTCCTCGGTGGTCTCAAGGCTGCGGCCGACGACATAGCCCTGGATCAGCTCGGTCACTTCGGCGCCGACCATATGGGCGCCCAAGAGCTCGCCGGTCTTGGCGTCGAAGACGGTCTTGATCATCCCCTCGCTTTCGCCCAGCGCAATCGCCTTGCCGTTGCCGATGAAGGGGAAGCGGCCCACCTTCACCTCATGCCCCGCCTCTTTCGCCTTTGCCTCGGTCAGCCCGACCGATGCCACCTGCGGATGGCAATAGGTGCAGCCGGCGATCGAGTTCGGCTTGATCGGATGCGGATGGCCGCCGGCGATCAGTTCGGCCACCATCACGCCTTCATGGCTGGCCTTGTGCGCCAGCCAGGGGGCGCCGGCGATATCGCCGATGGCGTAAAGGCCCGGAACCCCGGTGCGGCAGAATTCATCCGTGACCACATGGGTCCGGTCGATCTTCACGCCCAGCGCCTCAAGCCCCAGATTCTCGACATTGCCGACAATCCCCACCGCCGAGATCACGGTATCGAACTCGGCCGTCTCGGTCTTGCCGGCCGATTCCAGATGCGCCACCACGCCCTTGCCCGGGGTGCGGTCCAGCTTCTTCACCGTGGTCTTTTCAAGGATCTTCATGCCCTGCTTGACGAAGGCCTTCTTGGCGAAGGCGCTGATTTCGGCGTCTTCCACCGGCAGAACGCGGTCCATCACCTCACACACCGTCACATCGGCGCCCAGCGTATTGAAGAAGCTGGCGAATTCGATGCCGATCGCGCCCGAGCCGATGACCAGCAGTTTCTTCGGCATCCGCTTGGGCTGCAGGGCGTGCTTGTAGGTCCAGACCAGATCGCCGTCGGCCTCCAGCCCCGGCAGTTCGCGGGCCCGCGCGCCGGTGGCCAGGATGATCGCCTTGGCGGTCAGTTCCTCGGTCCCCTTGTCGGTCTTCACGCTGACCACGCCCGGCTTCGGCAGGGTTGCGGCGCCCATGAAGACGGTGACCTTGTTCTTCTTCATCAGATGGCCGATGCCGCCCGAAAGCTGCTTGGCCACCCCGCGCGACCGCGCCACCACCGCATCCAGATCATAGGATACGCCTTCGACCTTCAGGCCGAATTCCTTGGCGCGGTGCATCAGGTGGAACACCTCGGCCGAGCGCAGAAGCGCCTTTGTCGGGATGCAGCCCCAGTTCAGGCAGATGCCGCCCAGATGCTCGCGCTCGACGATGGCGACCTTCTGGCCCAGTTGCGCGGCGCGGATCGCTGCCACATAGCCGCCCGGGCCTGCGCCCACCACCACCACATCAAAGCCTTGGCTCGCCATTCTCGCTCCTCCCTCGAAAAGTAGTTTGCCATTAAACTATATCATTCAATCCAGCAACAAAGCTGTCGCCCTGCCCCTATGCGCCCCCTGCATGGCTGGCGCGCTGTGCTGCGACCTCGGCCATGTAGCCGCCTGCGGCCAGCCAGGCCGCTTCTTCCGGCGTGGTGTCGCGGCCCAGCGCGGCGTTGCGGGTGGGGAAGCGGCCGAACCGCGCGATCACCGCACGGTGCGCGCGGGCATGCAGCGCCATCTCGGGCATCGAAGGGACGCGCTCGGTCAGCAGCCGCACCGCAAGCTCCTGATCGGCCATATCCTCGGAATGTTCGAAGGGCATGTAGAAGAACTGCCGTTCGGGCTCGGGCGCGCCCATGTCCCAGCCGGCCGCGACGGCCCGCCGGGCCGCCGCCCGCGCCCGGGCATCGGTGGCAAAGGCCAGCGCGGTGTCGCGGTGCATGTTGCGCGCCAGCTGGTCGCAGACGATCAGATAGGCCAGCGTGCCCACCGTGCCGTCGGCCCAATGCTCCAGCCCGTCCTCATGGGCGGCCTGCCACAGGGCGCTGAAGCGGTCACGGCATTCGCCGTCCAGCGCCGCGCCGCCGGCATACCAGCCTTCGGGGCCCACCTCGCCCAGCCAGAAATCCAGAACCTCCACCGGATCGGACATTGTTCCTCCTGCGCCTTCCCGTGCCAAGGTGGCAGGTTCGGCCGCAGGCCGCAACCATTGCCGGCGTCACCCGGCGTCGTCAGTCCTTCTCCAGCACCGCCCCCACGGCCAGGGGCGAGGCGGTGGGCGACAGGCCGGTAAAGCTGCCCTGCGCCTTGGGCGTGCGGCGGCGCGACAGACGCCACATGGCATAGCCGGCCAAAGCGGCGAACAGCAGGCCGATGAACAGGAAATAGCCCGAAGGCCCGATCCGCCCCATCAGCCAGCCCGCGACCAAGGGCCCGAAGATCGCGCCGAAACCGTTCAGGAAGATCAGCCCCGATGACGCCGCCGGCATCTGCTCCTTGGTCAGGAAGTCGTTGGTGGTGGCGATCAGCAGCGAATAAAGCGGGTTGATGATGCCCCCCAACAGCAGCCCCACCACCAGCACCAGCGTGAAGGGCAGCTTCACCGCCGCCGCCAGCAGCATCACCAGCGCCCCGGCCAGCGCCAGCCACAGGATGACCGCCCGGCGGTCCATCCGGTCCGACAGCCAGCCCACCGGATACTGCAGCACCAGCCCCCCCACATAGAGCGCCGCACCATAGGCCGCGATCTGTCCGATGGTCAGCGCGCTCATCGCCCCCCAGACCGAGGCCATGCCGAACATCGCGGCAAAGATCCCCCCCGTCAGCAGCATGCCGACGCAGCCCAAGGGCGAGATGATGAACAGCCGCCGGAAGCTCATCCCCTTGATCGCGTCAAAGGTCGGCGCCGGCGTATCGGCCAGCAACAGCGGCATGAAGGCCAGGCTCACCAGCACCGAAGGGATGATGAACAGCCCGAAGCCCGTGGGATCGCCCATCGACAACAGGCCCTGACTGGCGATGATCCCGATCATCTGCACGATCATATAGGCCGAAAGCGCCTGGCCCCGCGTCTCGTTCGACGCGGTGTTGTTCAGCCAGCTTTCGGCCGTCACATAGATGCCGGAAAAGCAGAAGCCGATCACCACCCGCATCACCGACCAGGCCCAGACCTCCAGCAGCAGCGGATACAGCACCAGCACCGCCGAGATCATCGAGCCAAGCGCGGCGAACACCCGCACATGCCCCACCCGCCGGATCATCTCGGGCGCCAGCCGCGAGCCGCCGAGGAAGCCCAGGAAATAGGCCGACATGATCACCGACAGCTCGAAGGTGGTGAAGCCTTCATGCGCGCCCCTGATCCCCAGAAGCGAGCCCTGAACGCCGTTGCCGACCATCAGCAGCATCACCCCCAGAAGCAGCGGCCATGACTGGCCAAGAACCCTGATCATCGCGGATTTCCCCTTTTGCCGCCGCATCCTATCATGCGCCGCCCGGCATCAAAGACCGATTGCGACACCCCATCGCCAAGGCCGCCGCCCCGCCGCACCCCCGGGGCGCTGCCCCGGACCCCGGGATATTTGGGGACAGATGAATTCGCCGCCGTCTTTCATCTGTCTTCAAATATCCTCGGGGGGCACGGGGGGCAGACGGCCCCCCGCCCCGGCAAGGGGCGACCGGTCAGGGAATCAGCAGCGAGGCGTCGCCATAGCTGAAGAAGCGGTAGCCTTCGGCAATGGCATGGGCATAGATCCGGTCCATCCGCGCCTTGCCCATCAGCGCCGAGACCAGCATCAGCAGGGTCGATTTCGGCAGGTGGAAATTGGTCATCAGCGCGTCGGTCACCCGGAAGGTGAAGCCGGGATAGATGAAGATGTCGGTCGGCCCCCGCCAGGGCGCGATGGTGCCGCCCTGTGCCGCCGTCTCGATCAGGCGCAGGGCGGTGGTGCCCACGGGAATCACCCGGCCGCCGGCGGCTTTGGTCGCGGCGATCGCGGCGGCGGCTTCGGGCGTCACCTCGCCCCATTCGGCATGCATGCGGTGGGTGGTCACGTCTTCCACCTTCACCGGCAGGAAGGTGCCGGCACCGACATGCAGGGTGACTTCGGTGAAGGTCACCCCCTTCGCGGCCAGAGCGGCGAGAAGCGGCGCATCGAAATGCAGGCTGGCGGTCGGCGCGGCGACGGCGCCGGCATGGCGGGCAAAGACGGTCTGGTAATCCTCGCGGTCCTGCGCGTCGGCCGGGCGTTTCGCGGCGATATAGGGCGGCAGGGGCATGGCGCCCGCCTCGGCCAGCGCCGCATCGAAATCCTCGCCCGTCAGGTTGAAGACCAGCCGCAGATCGGCCTCACCCTTCGCCGACACGGTGGCGGAAAGCCTTTCGGAAAAGACCACGGTTTCCCCCGGTGCCAGCTTGCGCAGGGGTTTCGCCAGCGCGCGCCAGCCTTCGGCCGCGGGTTCCAGCAGGGTGATTTCCACCTTCGCCTCGGCCTCGCCCCGGCGGCGGTGGCCGAAAAGGCGGGCGGGAATGACGCGGGTGTTGTTCAGCACCAGCCGGTCGCCCGGGCGGAAGACATCGACCAGATCGCGCACATGCAGGTCGCGGATGCTGTCGCCCTCGGCCAGCAGCAGCCGGGCAGCGGTGCGCGGCCGCGCCGGGCGGGTGGCGATCAGCCCCTCGGGCAGATCGAAATCGAAATCGCTCAGTTTCATTCCTTGCTTTCCCCAAGAACCGGCGGCGGGCTGCGGAAGATCTCGCGGAACATCCCCGGCGTCAGGATCGACAGCGGGTTCACATCGACCTGCGGATCGGCGGCGGTGCCCCGCAGCGCATAGTTGAAGCCGAAAAGCCCCTCACCCCGCCGGGTCAGCAGCGCGCCGATGCCGTTGACCATGTAGATGGGGGAAATCACCCCCTGCATGTCCAGCCGCCCCGACCCGGTCTGATAGACCCCCGCCATCGACACGCCCAGCGAGGCCCCCACGGCCGAGCCGCGGGTGATCTGCACCGCCCGCGGCGTCAGCAGGAATTCACCCTGCACCTCGTTGAAGACAAGGCCCGAGCCGTCCAGCTGTTCCAGCAGCCCCACCACCGAAATCGCGTTCAGCAGTTCGGCCAGCACATTGGCGTTGCGCACCCGGGTATCGGTGATCCGCGCCTGCCCGTCATAATTGCCCTTGCTGTCGCGCGGCACCAGCAGCACCGAAAGCGCGCCGCCGCTGGCGCTCTGGAACAGGCCCGCGTCGCGCAGCGTCGCCCCCGCGTCGGCCGAGCGAAAGCGCACCGCCGTGCCGCGCGGCGCGGGCGCCACATTGCCCGACACCGGGCTGCCGCCGTTCACGCGCGCGGTGAAATCGCCCTTGATGCCGCCGGCCAAGGTGAATTCGCCCCGGAACCCGGTCAGCGCCACGCCCGAGGAAATCACCAGCCGGTCCAGCGACAGCCGCAGCGGCCCGCCGCCCCGACCACTGGACTTGCGGGCGCCGGCATCGGGCATACGGCGGATGTCCACCGTGCCGCCGGTCATCGCCAGCCCCACCGGCTTGCCCGCCCCCCGCCCGGTGATTTCCACCGGGCCGTCCAGCCAGCCGTTCAGGGTCACGCGCGAGAACCGCGCGGCATCCAGCCCGCCGCCCACCCGCATGGTCACGCTGCCTTCGGCGGTCAGGCCGGCGGCCTCAACCGCCAACCGGTCCACCTTCGGCACAGCGCCCAGTTCCACCTCGGCGCGCAGGCTGCCGGTACCGGCGGCGGGCTTGGACCAGCCGAGTTCGGGAATGGCCAGCCCGATGCGGTTCAGGTCGGACACCAGCGACAGCCGCGCCGGCTGATCCCTGACCAGCCGCACCGTCACCTGCGCCGCCCCCCGGCCCGAAACCATGCCGGCGGGCAGGCCCAGCCCCAGATCGTCGGCGGCCTCGGCCGAAAGTTCCACCTGCCCGACGATCTCGGCCTTGCCGCGCGCCTCGGGCGCAAAGCCCTGGGTGTAGGTGGCGTCGAAGGGCAGCTTGCCCAGATGGCCGGCGCCCGAAATGCTCATCCCCTGCGGATCGGCCCGCACCGTCAGCGCCGGCGCCGTCACCACCCGTCCTTCAACCAGCCGGTCCGAGCGAAAGCCCGTCACCGTGCCTTCGACCCGGTAATCCACATCGCCCAGCGCGATCTTCTTCTGCAGCGGCAGCCGCAATTCGCTGGTAATCCGCGCCTGCCCCTCGCCCAGATCAACGGGGCGGTTGGCCTTGGTCATGAACTGGAAGGGCGGCTGGTCCAGCAGCGACAGCGCGGCGGTCAGGCTGGAGGTCGTGGTCAGCTTCACCTCGGCCCGCGCCGGGCGGCGGGTGATGTCGGGCACGCGAAAGACCGAGCCCGACACGTCGATTGACCCGCCCATCGGCGGCGCGATCCGGCCGCGCGACAGGACGACCGTATAGACCAGATCGTCGATGGCGGCATAGCCGAAGCCCGACAGCACCGGCGGCAGGCTGGGCACAAAGCGCACCTCGGCCTCTTCGAAGCTCCAGCCCAGATGCAGGCGTGGCTCGGTGCCGGGGGTGATGCGCAGGGCCGCCGCCACGTCAAAGAGCCGCCCGTGCAGCACATTGGCCGCAACCCAGTCGCGGGTGCGCGGCACCAGCGCCACCGGCCACAGCGCGATCAGCCGGTCATGGTCGATCTCGTTCAGGCGCAGGTCCAAGGCCGCGCTCCAGCCCTGCGCATCGGCGCCGATCCGGCCGCGCGCCGTCAGCCGCCGGTCGCCCTCGGCCAGCGACAGCTGCCCGATCTCAAGGCTGAACGGCTCCATCCGCAGGCGCACATCCAGCGCGCCCGAGGAAAAGCGCGCCGGTTCCTCGAACACCCCCGCCGGATCGACCATCACCTCGCGGAAGGTGAACTGCGTCAGGAAAGTTTCGGGCAAGGCACCGCCCAGGGGGCCGGTCATCCGCCGGCCCGCGGCATCGAGCAGATAGCTTTGCCCCGAAGCCGCCAGCCGCAGCGACGGCCCGTCCAGTTGCAGATCGTCCAGCACCATCCGCCCGCCGGCCGGATCATAGCGCAGGGCAAGCGTCGCATGGTCAAAGGCAATCGGCGCGGCGGCGGGCGTGGGGCGCAGCGCGCCGGCGCCGATGGACAGCGTGCCTTCCAGCGCCGTCACCCCCCCGGAATCAAGCCCCGCCGACAGCCGCCCGGAAATCGGCGCCTCCAGCAGACCCAGAGGCGCCAGCAGGGGCGCAAAGGCCGCCAGATCGGCCGCCGTCACACCGTCGATCGCCACCGACACCCGCGCGGCATCGGCGGCCTTCTCGGAGACCACCGTCACCTCTGCCCGGGCCGCGCCACCATCGCCGGCCAGAAGCGTCAGCCCCATCTGCGCCGCCAGCACGGTGTCGCGGTTGTCCAGCGTCAGCCGGCCGTCGCCCAGTTCCCAGGTGCGCCCCGTGCGATCATCCGCCAGCCGCAGGCCCAGCGCCTCGGCCTCGATGGTGCGCAGGCTGGCGGCGGCGGGCTGGGCCAGCACGCGGTCGGCCAATTCGAACAGGGCGCCGAAACTGGCAATTTCAGGCATCGCCGCGCCGGTGCCGAAGGCGAAATCATAGCGCCCGCTGCGGTCGCGCCGCACCGAAAGCTGCGCGCCGGACAGGACCAGATGGCGCGGCTGCAGCCGCCCCGCCATCAGCGCCCCGGGGTCCAGCGACATCCGCATTTCCGGCAAGGACAACAGCGCCCCCCCGTCGGGCTTCAGCAGCCGCAGGTCTTCCAGCCGGATGCGCGGCACCCAGTCGTCATCGACCGCCACCTCGACGGCACCGACCGAAATCGCGCCCTCGGGCATCACCGGGGCGAAGGCGGTGTTCATCCGCGCCTCGATCTCGGCCACGGCCCAGACCGGCAGCGCGATGGGCTTGCCGGTCAGCCCCCAGGCCGCCACCGCGACGACAAAGGCCACCAGCACCAGCATCAGCCGCCAGATC
>JACZKR010000486.1 GCA_014859945.1 Paracoccaceae bacterium
GCGCGGCCAGCCGGCCCAGCGCCGCCTCGGCCGCCAGCCCGAAGTGATAGCCCAGCGCGGTAAAGACCGTGGCGCAGACCGCCACGGCCAGCGCATTGGCCGCCGCAAAGGCAGGCCAGCCGATGCCGGTCTGCGCCAGAAGCACCGGCCCGACAATCCGCGCGCCGGGCAGGAAACGGAAAAGGAAGGCCGCCACATGCCGCCGCCGTTCAAGCCCCGCTGCCAGACGGCTGGCGCGGGCCTTGGCACGCAGCCGCGCCATGGCGCCGCGGTCGGGCAGGTGGCGGGCGGTCAGGAACCACATCTGATCAGCCAGAAAGGCCCCGGCGGCGGCCATGCCGCCCATGCCGAGGGGGCCGGACAAGCCGCCGGAACCCGCGCGATGGGCCATCATCCCGCCCAGCGTGGCGGCGGTCTCGCCCTCAAGGAACGCGCCCAGAAACACCGCCGGCGGGCCCCATCCGGTGATCAGGCTTTCCAGCGACAAGGCGGTTCAGGGAATGATGCGGCTGTATTTCACGCCGGCCAGCGTGGCGCCGGCAATCAGCCCCTGCTGGCCGAAGACAAGGCCGATCACCGGGTCGATCTCGGTGGTTTCCTTGCCCAGGCTCGCACCCTGTTCGGGCGTGGCATAGCGCACATCCGCCCCCGCCGCCCAGCCGGAACCGCGGCGGAAATCGGCCAGCGCCGCATCGGTCATGAAGAACAGCGCATGGGCATATTGCTGGGCGCCGATCTGCAGTCCGATGGTGGCGCGGGCGGCCGAGTAGTAATCCACCGTCACCCCGCCGATGCGCAGCGCGCCGCGCCCGTAGCCGCCGCCGATGCCGAAACCGGCCTCGGTCACCAGCGGCATGTAAAGGACGCCCACCGCCTTGCCGGCCAGATCGCGGGTGCCGGGATAGCGGCCGAAGAGGTAGTCGCGCGTCGCGTCAACCCGCGCGTCGATCTGCGCCGCCCCGCTGGATCCCACGCCGTTGCCAGTCACGCAGGCCGAAACCAGCGCAGCCGCGCCGGTGGCCAGAACCAGCCGTCTGGAAAGAAGTTCCGTCATGCTCCGCCTCCTCAACCGGGCTGTTGCCGCCCTTTGGTTGCCGCAGGTTAGCCGGTTTCCGCCGGCCTGTCACCGGGCAGGCGGGCCTTGGGCGGAAAGCCCCGGCCGTCAGCCGGCCCGCATCAGCCGCGCGGCGGCGGGGGCAAAATAGCTGAGCACCCCGTCGCAGCCGGCGCGCTTGAAGGCCAGAAGGCTTTCCATCATCGCCTTTTCGCCGTCGATCCAGCCGTTCTGCGCCGCCGCCCGGATCATCGCGTATTCGCCCGAGACCTGATAGGCAAAGGTCGGGGCGCCGAAAGCGTCCTTCACCCGGCGGCAGATATCCAGATAGGGCATGCCGGGCTTGACCATCACCATGTCGGCGCCTTCGCGCAGGTCGCGCTCCACCAGCCGCAGCGCCTCATCGCTGTTGGCGGGGTTCATCTGATAGGTCTTCTTGTCGCCCTTCAGCGCGCCCGAAGCCCCCACGGCATCGCGGAAGGGCCCGTAGAAGGCGCTGGCATATTTCGCGGCATAGCTGAGGATCGCCACCCCCTGATGGCCGGCGCCTTCCAGCGCCGAGCGGATCGCGCCGATCCGGCCGTCCATCATGTCCGAAGGGCCAAGGATGTCGGCCCCCGCCTCGGCCTGGGCCAGCGCCATCTTCACCAGCGCCTCGACGGTTTCGTCGTTCAGGATCGTGCCGTCCACCACCAGCCCGTCATGGCCCAGCGCGTTGTAGGGGTCGAGCGCGATATCGGTCATGATCGCGATATCCGGCACCGCAGCCTTCAGGGCGCGGATGGCGCGGTTGGTCAGGTTTTCGGGGTTCCACGCCTCTTCGCAGGTCACCGTCTTCACCGAAGGGTCGGTGTAAGGGAACAGGCAGATCGCCGGAATGCCCAGGCCCGCCGCCTCTTCCCCCGCGCGCAGGATATTGTCGATTGACAGCCTCTCCACCCCCGGCATCGAGGCGATGGGTTCGCGCACCCCCACGCCGTCGCGCACGAAGACCGGCCAGATCAGGTCGGCAGGGGTCAGCGCCACTTCCTGAACCATGGCGCGCAGGGCCGGGCTCTGGCGCAGGCGGCGGAAACGATGGGCGGGGCTGGCGACGGGTTGCATGAAAACCTCGCGGGCGAAGGGGCTTGCGATTGTGCGCCTTGCCTGCCATGGAAAGCGGCGCGCCTCAAGCGGCAAAGGGGCGCGGGGCAGGGGTGCGCCACTTTGGACTGGTACAAGATTCTCTTCGAACTGATCGACCTGCGGTCGTTTTCGAACCTGTGGTACTGGATCGTCCTGGGCGTCACCTGGTCGATGGCCAGCCACTGGGTGCTGGGTGTGCCCTTCGATCTGATCCAGCGCGCCCACCGCCACGGCGGCCAGACCGAGGCCGATCTTGAGGTGATGGTGCGCATCAATGCCGACCGGCTTTTGTATATCGGGCGCACCGCCGGGCTGTGGCTGGCGGCTTTCGGGGCGTTTCTGCTGACCTTTCTGGCCGTGCTGGCCTTCGGCTTTGCGGTGGAATTCGCGCAGGCGCTGTTTCTGCTGCTGATGCCGCTGACGCTGCTGATGCTGATGTCGATGCACCATGCCCGCCGGATCGAGGCGGGTGATGGCTCGGGCGAGGCGCTGTATCGCCGCCTGCGCCGCCACCGCTTCGGCACGCAGCTTCTGGGCATGGTGTCGATCTTCATCACCTCGCTGTTCGGCATGTGGCAGAACATGCAGATCGGCTTCCCCTACTGAGATGGCGGGCGAGCGCATCATTCTGGGCGGCGCGCCCGAGGGATTCGACGCGCGGCTGCTGCTGAAGGAACTGGCGCGCGGGCGGCCGGTGATCCATGTCGCGCGCGACGACAAGCGGATGGAGGCGATGCGCGCCGCCCTTGCCGTGATGGCGCCGGCGACGGTGGTGCTGGATTTCCCGGCCTGGGATTGCCTGCCGTATGACCGGGTCTCACCCAACCCCGAAATCTCGGCCCGGCGGATGGCGGCACTGGCCACGCTTGCGGCGGGGCTGTCGGGCGCCTTCATCCTGCTGACGACGATGAGCGCCGCGACCCAGCGCCTTCCGGCGCGTGAGGTGCTGCGCGGCGCCAGTTTTGCCGCCCGCGTGGGCGACCGGGTGGATGAGGCGCGGCTGAAGGCCTTTCTGTCGCGCATGGGCTTTTCGCCGGTTTCCACCGTGGCGGAACCGGGCGATTTCGCCATCCGGGGCGGCATCGTCGATCTCTGGCCGCCGGGCAAGGGCGGGCCGGTGCGGCTGGATTTCTTCGGCGATCAGCTGGACGGCATCCGCCGCTTCGATCCGGTCAGCCAGCGGACGGTGGAAAAGCTGTCATCGGTCGAATTCGCGCCGATGTCCGAGGTGATCCTGGACGAGGCCGCCATTACCCGCTTCCGTCAGACCTACCGGGCCGAGTTTGGTGCCGGCGGCTCGGACGATCCGCTGTACGAAGCGGTCAGCGCCGGGCGCAAGCATCAGGGGATGGAGCATTGGCTGCCCTTCTTCCACGACCGGCTGGAGACGCTGTTCGACCATGTCCCCGACGCCTCGGTGATGCTGGACGATCAGGTGGCGCCCGCCCGCCTGTCGCGCTGGGAAGGCATCGCCGACGCCTATGACGCAAGGCGTGAGGCGATGGCGGCACGGGGGCGGATGGATTCGCCCTACAAGCCCTGCGCGCCGGAGCTGCTCTATCTGGACGACGCGGCATGGGAGGATGCGCTGCGCGAGACCCGCGTGGTGCAGCTGTCGCCCCTGGCACAGGCGCCGGGGCCGGGGGTGCTGGATGCGCGCGGCCGCATCGGGCGCAACTTCGCGCCAGAGCGTCAGCAGGAAAACATCAGCCTTTTCGGCGCCTTGGCCGATCATCTGAAAGCGCTGCTTGAAGAAGGTCAGGTCATCATCGCCTCATGGTCCGAAGGGGCGCGGGAACGGCTGAAGGGGCTTCTGGAAGATCAGGGCATCGCCTTCGCGCGCGATGTGAAGGATTTCCGCGAAGTTCCTGAAGGCAAAGGCGGATTGTTCCTTATGGTCTGGGCGCTTGAAGCCGGTTTCACCGCGCCGGGCCTGACCGTCATCAGCGAGCAGGACATACTGGGCGACCGTCTGGCCGCCAAGCCGCGCAAGAAGCGCAAGGCCGAGAATTTCCTGCGCGATGCCGAAAGCCTGTCGCCCGGCGATCTGGTGGTGCATGTCGAACATGGCGTCGGGCGCTATCTGGGGCTGGAGACGATTACCGCCCTCGGCGCCCCCCACGCCTGCGTCGCGCTGGAATATGCCGACAATGCCAAGCTTTACCTGCCGGTCGAGAACATCGAACTGCTCAGCCGCTATGGCCATGAAGAGGGGCTTCTGGACCGGCTGGGCGGCGGCGCCTGGCAGGCCAAGAAGGCCAAGCTGAAAGAACGCATCAAGGAGATTGCCGACCGGCTGATGCGGATTGCGGCCGAACGCGCGCTGCGCCACGCCCCCATCCTTGAAGCCCCCCATTCGATCTGGGAGGCCTTTGCCGCCCGCTTCCCCTGGGTGGAAACCGACGACCAGCTTGCCGCCATCGCCGATGTGGTGGCCGATCTGGAAAAGGGCAGCCCGATGGACCGGCTGATCGTCGGCGATGTGGGTTTCGGCAAGACCGAGGTCGCCATGCGCGCGGCCTTTGTCGCCGCCATGTCGGGCATGCAGGTGGCGGTGATCTGCCCGACCACGCTTCTGGCCCGCCAGCACTACCGCAGCTTTGCCGAACGCTTCCGCGGCTTCCCCATCTCGGTCCGGCCGCTGTCGCGCTTTGTCACCGCCAAGGAGGCCGCGAAAACGCGCGAGATGATGGCGGCGGGCGAGGTGGATATTGTCGTCGGCACCCATGCGCTCTTGGCCAAGGCGGTGAAGTTCAGGAACCTCGGCCTGCTGGTCATCGACGAGGAACAGCATTTCGGCGTCGGTCACAAGGAACGGCTGAAGGAAATGCGGTCCGAAGTCCATGTGCTGACGCTGACCGCCACCCCCATTCCGCGCACGCTGCAACTGTCGCTGACCGGGGTGCGCGACCTGTCGATCATCGCCACGCCGCCGGTGGACCGTCTGGCGATCCGCACCTATGTCTCGGAGTTTGACAGCGTCACGCTGCGCGAGGCGCTGCTGCGCGAACATTACCGGGGCGGCCAGAGCTTCTTCGTGGTGCCCCGTATTGCCGATCTGCCCGAGATCGAGGATTTCCTGAAAACCCAGGTGCCCGAGGTCAGCTATCTGGTGGCCCATGGCCAGATGGCGGCGGGCGATCTGGATCAGCGGATGAACGATTTCTACGACGGCAAGGCGGATGTTCTCTTGGCCACCACCATCGTGGAATCGGGGCTGGATATTCCCACGGCCAACACCATGATCGTGCATCGCGCCGACATGTTCGGTCTGTCGCAGCTTTATCAGATCCGCGGCCGGGTCGGACGGTCGAAGACGCGGGCCTATTGTTTCCTGACGACGAAACCCCGCGCGCCGCTGACCCCGCAGGCGCAGAAGCGGCTGAAGCTCTTGGCCAGCCTTGACAGCCTTGGCGCGGGCTTCAACCTGGCCAGCCATGATCTGGACCTGCGCGGCGCCGGCAATCTTCTGGGCGAGGAACAGTCGGGCCATATCAGGGAAGTGGGCTATGAACTTTACCAGCAGATGCTGGAAGAGACGATTGCCCGCATCAAATCGGGCGAAATCGGCGGGCTGACCGCCATCGACGATCAGTGGTCGCCGCAGATCAATCTGGGCGTGCCGGTGATGATCCCCGAAGATTACATCCCCGATCTGGATATCCGGCTGGGGCTGTACCGGCGGCTGTCGGGGCTGGGCACCAAGGTGGAACTGGAAGGTTTCGCGGCCGAGATGATCGACCGTTTCGGGCCGCTGCCGAAAGAGGTGAACACGCTGATGCTGATCGTGCGCATCAAGGCGATGTGCAAGAAGGCCGGCATCAGCCGTCTGGACGCCGGGCCGAAAGGCGCGACGGTGCAGTTCCACAATGACAGGTTCGCCAATCCGGCCGGCCTCGTGGCCTTCCTGCGCGAACAGGGCAGCGGCGCCAAGGTGCAGGGCAACAAGATCGTCCTGACCGGCGAGATGAAGACCGAGGCCGAGCGGATCAAGGGCGCCTTCGCCATCGCCCGCGGTCTGGCCGAAAAGGCGAAGGCGGGCGGTTAGGGCGGCACGCAGGGCAAGGCCCGACCGCCGGGTGGGCAGCCGACGGCGGAGCCCCTTGGTTTATGGTTCAAAACCTGCCGACGCCGCGCGTCTTGATGCCGGTGCGGAATGCCCGCCCGAGGGGGCGGTCGGGCATTGCCCGGGGCGCTTCGCGCTTGATTCCCGGGCGGGAAGCTTAACACCGCCCCGGCCCTGCCAGACGCAGCAGCAGCAGGCTCAGCACCGAATACCCCAGCGCCCCGGCCATCAGGGGCAGGGCCGTGCCGTCGAACAGCAGCCCCAGCGGCACCGCCAGAAGAACCGAGCCGATGGTGCCCAGTGAAGACACGACCGATGCCGCCAGCCCCGCCACATGGCCCAAGGGCTCCATCGCCATGGCGTTCAGGTTGCCCAGCGTCAGGCCCATCATGGCAAAGATGCCGGTGGTCCAGACCAGATGCAGCGGGAAGGCCAGCGCCTCGGGCATCAGGCCGCTGGCGTTCAGCGCCAGAAGCAGGCCGGTCAGCAGGATCTGGGCCAGAATGGTCAGACCCAGCACCCGCCGCATCCCCAGCCGCACCACGACCCGCGCGTTCAGGATCGACCCCGACATCGACAGCACCGCGATCACCGCGAACCAGACCGGAAAGCTGGCGGCGCGGTCGAAACGTTGCTCGAAAATCCCCTGCATCGACGACAGGACGCCGAACAGCACGCCCGAGATCAGCGCCTGCAGCACCACCGACAGCACGACCACGCGGTGCGACAGGATTTCGACGGTTGATGCCCAAAGCCCGCCCGCATCCAGCGGCTTGCGCCGTTCGGCCGGCAGGGTTTCGGGCAGGCGCAGGGTAAACCAGCCCATGGTGAAGGCCGAAAAGACCAGAAAGGCCAGAAACACCCCCTGCCACGGGCCAAAGGCCATGACGGCGCTGCCCATCAGCGGCGCGACCGCCGGCACCAGCGAAAAGATCGACATGGCGATCGAGATGATCTTGGCCATCTCGCGCCCCGAATACAGGTCGCGCACGATGGCCATGGTCACGGTGCGCGGTCCGGCGGCGCCGATGCCCTGAATGACGCGGAAGACCAGCAGCGTCTCCAGCGAGGGCGCGACATAACAGGCCAGCGCCCCCAGCGCATAAAGCGCACCCCCCGCCAGCAGCACCCGCCGCCGCCCGAAGGCGTCGGACAGCGGCCCCGCCAGCAGCGTGCCCAGCCCCATGCCAAGGACGAAGGAGGTGATGACAAGCTGGGCGTTGTTCGGGGCGCCCGGGCTCATCGTTGCGGCGATTTCCGGCAAGGCCGGCAGCATGGCGTCGATCGACAGCGCCACGGTGGCAAAGAGCATGGCGATCAGGACGGTGAACTCGGCACGCGACGGCAGGGACTGGGGCATCTCAGGCTTTCGGGGGTTCGGCAGGCTTCGGACGGCGCAGGAACAGGAGGGCGGCCCACAGGATCAGCGCCAGTTCGGCAAGCACCGTCCAGTGCGTCAGGAAGGACAGGATCCAGTGGGAACGGGTCGGCGGCACCTCGACCAGCGCGTAAAGCCGGTCGGAAAAGGGCCAGAGCCACATGATGCTGCCGGCCAGCGTGTCCAGCACGATGTGCAGGAAGACGGCGGACAGAAACATCACGGTCGGCAGCAGGAAGCGGCGGGCATAGCGGCGGATCAGCGGCAGGGCGACCACGGCCAGGATCAGCCAGAAGCCCGGAGCATGCACCCAGTAGCGGTGATGGTGAAAGGCGCGGTCGTCGATCAGGTAGAACCAGATCAGGTCCAGATCGGGAAAGACCGCGCCCAGAAGGGCCGCCGCCATCGGCAGGCCGCGCGGCTGACCGGCGAGCCGCGCCAGCACATAACCCGAAGGCAGATGCGCCAGGATCATTTGCCCGCTTCCGCCAGTTCGGCGATGACCTTGGCCCAGACATCGGGGGGCTGGGCGCCCGAGACGACATATTGCTGGGCGATCAGGAAGGTCGGCACGGCGCTGACCCCCTTGCGGCGGGCATCCTCATCGCGGGCGCGGATGTCATCGGCGTCGGCGTCGCCTTCCAGAAGGCGCAGGGTGACGGCGCGGTCCATGCCTTCGGCCCCGGCGATATCGGCCAGAACGCCGGGGTTGCCGATATCGCGCCCCTCTTTCCAGTAGGCGCGGAACAGCGCCGAGACGACGGGCGTCTGCCGCCCCTCAAGCCCCGCCCAGTGGATCAGCCGGTGGGCGTCCAGCGTGTTGGGGATGCGCTTGGGCACATCGGGGTCCAGCGCCACGCCGTTCTGCGCCGCGATCTGGCGCAGGCGGTCGTGGATGGTTTCCACCTGCTTTTCACCGCCGAAGCGTTCGGCCAGATAATCGCGTTTCAGGACGCCTTCGCGCGGCATGTCGGGGTTCAGCTGGAACGGATGCCATTCGACGCGGAACGGATGCGACGGCGCCGCCTCCAGCGCGCGGTCAAGATTGGCCTTGCCCAGATAGCACCACGGGCAGACGGGATCGGAAAAGATATCAAGCCGGATCATCGGGGGCCTCCAGTGCCGCGCGCAGGGCGCGGCGGTTGAGCTTGGCATTCGCCCCGCGCGGCAGGGCATCCAGACGGCGGTAAAGGCGCGGCTGTTTCCAGCGCGCAAGCTGCGCTTCGGCGCGGGCGGTCAGTTCGGCGGCACGGTCGGCCGGCCCGGCATAGCCGCAGCCGATGACATGGACGCCCGGTTTCACCTGCACCTCGGTCACCGCAAGTTCGGTCACATCGGCGGTGCCGGCAAGCGCCGCCTCGACCTCCAGCGGCGCGACGCGGAAGCCGCCGGCGTTCATCATGTCATCGCGGCGGCCGAGATAGGCCAAAGCGCCGTCCGGGCCGCGGCGCGCAAGGTCGCCGCTCAGGAACCAGTCACCGCGAAAACGTGCGGCGGTTTCACCCGGCTGATCGAGATAGCCGATCATCAGGCCGGGATCGTCGCGGTGCAGGGCGATCTCGCCTTCATCCGCCGGGGCGCCTTCGGGCGTCAGCAG
>JACZKR010000061.1 GCA_014859945.1 Paracoccaceae bacterium
CCCTGCGCCTGCATGATCAGGGCACGGGCGGCGACGGGCTGGTGCGGGTGCTGGACGAGGCGGGCCGGCCCGTCCTGCCGGCGCCGGGCGGCATCACACTGCCCGGATCGCTGGCCCGTGCACTGGGCGTCCGCCCGGGCGACCTGATCGAGGTCGAGCTTCTGATGGCCCCGCGCGGCACCTACCGCTTCCGCTTTGCCGGCACCGTGCGTCAGGCCATGGGGCAAGAGGCGCATATGCCGGCGGCGCTGATGACGGCCGCGCTGCGCCGGCCGGCGCCGGTGACCTCGGTCAACCTGCGGGTCGATCCGGCCGGCCGCCCCGCCTTTGACCGCGTTGTCGCCGCCAGCCCGCAGGTGGCCGCCGTGACCGACTGGCGCAAGCTGCGCGACCAGTTCAACGAGACGATGAACGCCTCGCTTCTGACCAGCACACTGATCTTTTCGGCCATCGGCATGCTGATCACGCTGGGCGTCGTCTATAACGCCGCCCGTATCCAGCTGGCCGAACGCTGCCATGAGCTTGCGACCCTGCGCGTCCTGGGCTTCTACCGGATTGAGGTGGGGGCGGTTCTTGTGGGCGAACAGATGCTGACCGTGATCCTGTCGCTGCCCTTCGGTCTGGCGGCGGGGCATGGGCTGGCGGCGCTGATGGTGCGCGGCTTTTCGTCCGAGATCGTCAGCATGCCCTTCGTCATCCACCCCGGGACCTATGCGCTGGCGACCGGGCTGACGCTGGTGACGGCGCTGGTGACCGCGATTGCGGTTGCGCGCGGCCATGCGAAGGTGGACCTTGTCAGCGCGCTCAAGAACCGGGACCAGTCATGACAAGACGCCCCCTTGGCACCAGCCTTCTTGCCCTTGGCCTTCTGGCGGCGCTGGCCGCGGGCGCCGTCTGGGCGCTGCGCCCTGCGCCCGTCGAGGTTGAGGCGGCGGAGGTGACCCGCGGCCCCTTGGTCCGCACCGTTCTGGCCGAAGGGATCACCCGCGTCCGCGCGCCCTGGACGGTCAGCGCCCCGATTGCCGGAACCCTTGGCCGGCCGCCGGTGGAAGAG
>JACZKR010000487.1 GCA_014859945.1 Paracoccaceae bacterium
CCCCCGGTGGCCGCAGCTCCCGCGCCCGAACCTGCGGACACCGCGCCGGTCATTGCCAGCCCGGCGCCTGCCGCCCCGCCCCCCGGGCATCAGCCCGGCGGGCCGCTGACGGTGGCGGCCGATCCTGCCGCCCCCGATGCCACGCCGCAGATGACACCTTCCCGCTTCATAGCGCTGGAAGCCGCCGCCCTGACAGACGGCACCGGCCAGCAATTGGCCGAGGTGCTGATGGCCACCCTTCTGCCACAGGTGGCGGCGCAACTGGGCGTCGCGCCCGAGGTGCGGGGCGATCTGGTGCTGCTGGAGTCCGGCAGGCTGATCCTGATCGGGCATTTCTGCCGCCCGGGCACCAAGGGCACCGCCGGCTGCGCCCGCGCCTTCATGACGACCGAGGGCGGAGGCGCGCCCTTCGCCGGCGCAACCCGGGCGATCTATGACACCGGCCAGATCTGGATCGACCTGCAGAAAGGCAGCGCGGGTTTTCCCGATCTTTGGGTCATGGGGGCAAACGGCGCCGCCCAGAAGCTGCCCTTCGTGCCGGGGCAGGGCTACTGATCAGCGCAGCCGCGCCACGACGTAATCGGCCAGATCGTCCAGCATCTGGCGAAGCGGATGGTCGGGCAGCGCCCGCAGCGCGGCGCGCGCCCGGTCCGACCAGCCCAGGGCATCGGCACGGGCCGCCGCCATGGCGCCATGCTTCTGCATCAGGGCAATCGCCTGCTCCAGATCGCCGTCTTCCTGCCGGCCCTTCTCGATCACGCGGACCCAGAAGGCGCGCTCTTCGGCATCGGCCGCTGCAACCGCCTTGATGACCGGCAGCGTCAGCTTGCGTTCGCGGAAATCGTCGCCGGTGTTCTTGCCGATGGCGGCCGAGGTGCCGCCGTAATCCAGCAGGTCATCGGCGATCTGGAAGGCGATCCCCAGCGCGTCGCCATAGTCGAAAAGCGCGCGCACCTGCGCCTCATCGGCGCCGGCAATGACGCCGCCGACCTCGGTCGCGGCCGAAAACAGCGCCGCCGTCTTGCCGCGCACCACCTTCAGATAGATCTCTTCGGTCGTCGCCAGATCCTGAGCGGCGGTCAGTTGCAGCACCTCGCCCTCGGCAATCGTGGCCGAGGCATTGGCGAGGATGTCCAGCACCCGCATGTTGCCGGTGGCTGTCATCAGCTGGAAGCTGCGGGCAAAAAGGTAGTCTCCCACCAGCACCGAAGACTTGTTGTCCCACAACAGGTTGGCGGTGGGCCGGCCCCGGCGCTGCGCGCTTTCATCGACCACGTCGTCATGTAAGAGCGTTGCGGTGTGGATGAACTCCACCGTCGCGGCCAGATGGATATGGAAGGGCCCGCCATAGCCGCAAAGCCGCGCCGCCGCCAGCGTCAGCATCGGGCGCAGCCGCTTGCCGCCCGCCTCGATCAGATGGGCCGTCACTTCGGGGATGCGCGGGGCATGTTCGCTGGACATCCGCTCACGGATCAGGGCGTTGACGGCGGCCATATCCTCGGCCAGCCAGGCAGCCAGCCGGTCGTGCGGTTTCTGCGCGGCGTCATCCAGGCTCATCATCCCCCCACAGGTCTCGACATTCGCCGGGCCAGCCGTGAAACTGGCGGAATGAAGCTGTTACTTCGCACCACCGATCCGACGGCCATCGCTTTTGCCCAGGCGCTTCTTGAAGGCGAGGGTATAGACAGCTTTCTGCTGGACGTCCACACGAGCGTCTTTCAGGGCAGTCTGGACATTCTGCCGCGCCGCCTGATGGTTGCCGACCGCGACTGGTTCACGGCCGACCGGATCATCGCCGACAACGGCATCGACCGGGGCTGGTGATGTTTGCCGAAGATGAGCTTTCGCATGACGCCTTCCTTTGCGGGCGGCTGCATCTGTGGCAGCCGCTGAAGGGCTACCGTGCCGCCACCGACCCGGTGCTGCTGGCGGCGGCCTGCCCGGCCGAAGCGGGGCAGGCGGTGCTGGATCTGGGC
>JACZKR010000488.1 GCA_014859945.1 Paracoccaceae bacterium
GGCCATGATGGGCGAGGCCAGCAGCAGGGCGGCCGCCAGACTGGCAGCAAGAAGGGCCGGAAAGTCGAAGAGGCGCGCCATCATCTCTGAGTCTTTTTGTATGGTATCGCGGCTTATACCCGGTTTTGGCGTGAGGGGAACCCGGAATCACGGCCATCGGCGGCCGGGATGCGACTAGCGGACCAGATTCACCCAGGCCCAGACCGCGCCGAAAAGCAGCGGCTGATGCAGCAGATAGATGGCCAGCGTGTGCCGCCCGGGCCATGCCAGCGCCCGCAGCACCGGTCCGGGCCGCCCCGGCCAGCGCGAAAGCCATTGCCACAGCCCCAGCGCCGAGCCCAGCCGCCCCAGCGCCAGCCCGATCAGCACCGGACCGAACCATGGGAAGATCGGCTCAAAATCCACGGTGAAGGTGGGGATGGTATGCAGCCCGATGAAGCGCAGCAGCGGCGCATCCATCGCGGGGGTGGCCAGCGCATAGCTGGCCCAGACCACGGTGGCCCCGGCGGCCAGCGTGACCCACCACGGCAGCCGCAGGAAGGGCAGGGCCAAAAGGCTGGAGAGCGCGATGGAATGCAGGATGCCGAAGAAGATGTAGTAGTCCGGAATGGCGATCCGCGTGGCGAGCGTGACCAGCGCGGCGGCGCCGGCCACCCGCACCCAGCGCCGCCAGAAGGCGGGCCAGCGGATGCCATCGCCATGGGCCAGCCACAGCGACAGCCCGGCCAGCGCCAGAAAGGTCGAGGCGACGCTGCGCGCCTGCCAGTAGAACAGGCCCGACACTGCAAAGCCCGGCGGCACAAGGCCGAACATCTGCAGGTCATAGACGAAATGGTAACTCGCCATCCCCAGAAGCGCCAATGTGCGCAACAGGTCCAGCGCCAGAATGCGCGGGATCGGCGCCCCGGCGGGCAGGTCGGTCTGCGTCATTGGCCGCGACCGGGGGTTTCACACCCCCGGACCCCCGTGGAGTATTTCAAAAGGTGCAAGACGAAAGCCGCCCCCCGGCAGGGAAGCGGCTTTCGCGGGTTCTGGCAAGGGCCGCGCTCAGCGGTGGCGGACATCCACATAATCGCGCTTGGGCGGGCCGACATAAAGCTGACGCGGGCGGCCGATCTTCTGGTTCTTCTCGCCGATCATCTCTTTCCACTGGCTGATCCAGCCGACGGTGCGCGAGATGGCGAAGATCGGCGTGAACATCGAGGTCGGGAAGCCCATCGCATCCAGGATGATGCCCGAGTAGAAATCGACATTCGGGTAAAGCTTCTTCGAGACGAAGTAATCGTCTTCCAGCGCGATCCGCTCCAGTTCCTTGGCGACCTGCAGCGTCGGGTTGTTCTCGATGCCCAGCAGGCCGAGGACTTCATCGGCCGACTGCTTCATCACCTTGGCGCGCGGGTCGAAGTTCTTGTAGACGCGGTGGCCGAAGCCCATCAGGCGGAAGCCCGAGTTCTTGTCCTTGGCCTTGGCGATGTATTCCGGAATGCGGTCCACCGTGCCGATTTCGCGCAGCATTTCCAGGCAGGCCTGGTTGGCGCCGCCATGGGCCGGGCCCCAGAGGCAGGCGATGCCCGCCGCGATGCAGGCGAAGGGGTTGGCGCCCGAGGAACCGGCCAGACGGACGGTCGAGGTGGAAGCGTTCTGTTCGTGATCGGCGTGCAGCATCATGATCCGGTCCATCGCCTTGGCGAGGATCGGGTTCACCACATAGTCTTCGGCCGGAACGGCAAAGCACATGTGCAGGAAGTTGCCGGCATAGGAGAGCGAGTTCTTCGGATAGACGAAGGGCTGACCCACCGAATATTTGTAGGCCATGGCGGCGATCGTCGGCAGCTTGGCGATCATGCGGATCGCGGCCACTTCGCGCTGCCAGGGATCGTTGATGTCGGTCGAGTCGTGGTAGAAGGCCGACATGGCGCCGACCACGCCCACCATGGTCGCCATCGGATGGGCGTCCCGGCGGAAGCCGCGGAAGAAGTAGTGCATCTGTTCATGCACCATGGTGTGGCGGGTCACCCGCGCCTCGAAATCGGCAAGCTGCGCGGCCGTCGGCAGTTCCCCGTACAGCAGCAGGTAGCAGACCTCGAGATAGGACGACTTCTCGGCCAGCTGCTCGATCGGGTAGCCGCGGTGCAGAAGCTCGCCCACGTCGCCGTCGATGAAGGTGATGGCGCTTTCGCAGGACGCGGTCGAGGTGAAGCCGGGGTCGAAGGTGAAGACATCGGCCTCGCCGTAAAGCTTGCGGATGTCCAGAACGTCGGGGCCGGCGGTCGGCGACATGACCGGCAGGTCATATGTGTTGCCGTCCAGCGTCAGCGTCGCGTTGCGTGTCGGTTCAGCCATGTTCGTCCCCCAGTGTGACACCGGGGGGCCGCCCCGGTGCATGCATCAGCCAGTCCGGCCAAGGGGCTGTCGATCAGGCCGACGCCTCCTCGAGCCGTGCGATCGTCTCGTCCCGACCGATGACCAGCATCATGTCGAAGACACTTGGCGTGGCGCTGCGACCTGCAAGCGCGGCCCTGAGCGGCCCCGCAAGCTTGCCGAACCCCATGCCGTGTTCAGCAGCAACGTCGGTCAGGATCGACTCCAGCGCGTCCTTTGTCCAGCTAGCATTTTGCAGTCGCGGCGTCAACGATTTCAGTATACCACGGGATACCGCATCAAGCGATTTCGCAGCCGCCTCATCGGGGACAACCGGGCGCGAGATAAGGGCAAAGCGTGCCTTTTCAACAAGTTCCGGGAAGGTCTTGGCGCGATCCTTGACGCAGTAAAGCGCCCGCGACAGAAGGCCTCGCTGGCTGTCGGTCAGGGCGGGCTGGCCGGCGGCCGCCAGAAACGCTTCCAGTTCTTGCAGCAGTGCAGCATCGGGCATCATCGAGATGTGATGGCCGCAGGTGTTTTCCAGCTTCTTGAAATCCAGCCGGGCGGGGGCGCGGCCGATTCCCTCAAGGCTGAACATCTTCATCGCCTCTTCGGACGAAAAGATCTCGGCATCGCCATGCGCCCAGCCCAGACGGGTCAGGTAATTGCGCATGCCGGCGGCCGGGTAGCCCATGGCCTGATACTCTTCGACGCCGGTCGCGCCGTGGCGTTTCGACAGTTTCTTGCCGTCAGGTCCGTGGATCAGCGGGATATGTGCCCAGACCGGCACCGTCCAGCCCATGGCGTCATAGACTATCTGCTGGCGGGCGGCGTTGTTCAGGTGGTCGTCGCCGCGGATGACATGGGTCACGCCCATGTCATGGTCATCCACCACCACGGCCAGCATGTAGGTGGGCGTCCCGTCCGAGCGCAGGACGATCATGTCATCCAAAGTGGCGTTTTGAATGGTCACGTCGCCCTGCACGGTGTCGCGGATCACCGTCTGACCTGCGCGCGGCGCCTTCATGCGGATCACATAGGGCGCATCGGGGTAGGTGGCGGGATCGGCATCGCGCCAGGGCGACAGGAAGACCGGATAGCTGACGCCGCGGGCCTTTTCGGCCTCACGGAAGGCCTCGATCTCGGCCGCGGTGGAAAAGCATTTGTAGGCCGTGCCGCGATCCAGCATCTGATGCGCCACCTCGGCGTGGCGGTCCTTGCGCGCGAACTGGCTGACCACCTCGCCGTCCCAATCAAGGCCCAGCCAGGTCAGGCCCTTGAGGATGGCGGCGGTCGCCTCGGGGGTTGAACGCTCGCGGTCGGTATCCTCGATCCGCAACAGGAACTTGCCGCCCCGGCCCCGGGCGAAGAGCCAGTTGAACAGCGCGGTCCGCCCACCGCCGATGTGCAGATAGCCGGTGGGCGAGGGGGCAAAGCGGGTGACGACTTGGTCGGACATGGGCCGTTAACCTTGTGGAAACCATCCCGGGGGCAGGATCGGCGCAGCAATAGGCAATCGCGGGGCAGGAAACAAGGTGGCGGGGGTTGGTGCGCTGCTGGCCTGGCCGCTTGCGCGGCTTCTTGAGGCGCGGGGGCTGCTGTTTCCCTGGGTGCCGCTGATCATCGGCTGCGGCATCGGCCTGTGGTTTTCCCTGCCGTATGAGCCGGGGGTGGTGTTCTATGCGCTGGCGGGGGCGGCGCTGTTGCTGGCGGCTGCCGGCCGGCTGTGGCTGCCGGTGCTGTTTCATCCGCTGGTCGTGGTGGTGGCCTGCCTGTCGCTGGGGCTGTTGGCCTGCGGGCTTCGGCTGCATTTGGTTCAGGCGCCGGTGCTGGCGGCCGAATACCGTGGCCCGGTGCTGGGCCGGGTGGTTGAGGTGGACCGTTCGCAATCCGACGCGCTGCGGCTGACGCTGGACCGGGTGGTGCTGTCGGGCCTGCCGCCGGACCAGACGCCGCGGCGCGTCCGCATCTCGGTCCACGGGTCCGAACCGGCGGTGCTGCCCGGAGAGGTGGTGCAGATGGTGGCCACCCTCGCCCCACCCGCCGGTCCGGTGGAGCCGGGGGGCTTCGATTTCCGCCGCATGGCCTATTTCGACGGGCTGGGCGCGGCGGGCTACAGCCGGACGCCCGTGATGCTTTGGGCCGAGCCTGCGGCGGGTGAGCAGATGGTGAACCGGCTGCGCAGCCACCTGTCCCGCGCGATCATGACGGCCGCGCCGGGGCAGGGCGGCGCCTTCGCCTCGGGCGCGATGACGGGCGACCGATCCGGCATCTCGCGCGAGACGGTCGAGGCCCTGCGCGATTCCAACCTGTCGCATCTGCTGGCGATTTCGGGCATGAACATGGCCTTCCTGACCGGCTTCGTCTTCATGCTTCTGCGCTATGGCGTGGCGCTGATCCCGCCGCTGGCCCTGCGCCTCAACGCCAAGAAGATCGCGGCGGTGGCGGCCTTTGGCGTGGCGCTGTTCTATCTGCTGCTGTCGGGGGCCAATGTGGCGACCGAACGGGCCTTCCTGATGGTCACGGTCATGCTGGGCGCGGTCCTGACCGACCGGCGGGCGCTCAGCCTGCGCAGCCTTGCGCTGGCGGCGACGGCGCTGTTGCTGTGGCAGCCCGAAAGCCTGACCGAGCCGGGGTTTCAGCTGTCCTTCGCGGCGACCGCGGTGTTGATTGCCGGTTTCGGCGCGCTGGACCGGGGAATCGCGCGCGAAAAGGTGCCGCGCTGGCTGATGCCGGTTTACACGCTGGTCCTGTCCTCGGTGTTGGCGGGGCTGGCGACGGCGCCCTTCGCGGCGGCCCATTTCAACCGCTTCACCGATTATGGGCTGGTGGCGAACCTGCTGACGGTGCCCGTCATGTCGGTCCTGATGGCCGCGGGGGCGGTGGCGGCGCTGCTCGCGCCTTTGGGGCTGGAAGGCCCGGCGATCTGGGTGATGGACATGGCGGCGCGCTGGATTCTGTTCGTGGCCCATCAGGTTTCGGGGCTGGACCAGTCGGTGACGGCGGTGCCCATGCCAGGGCCCTGGGTACTGCCGCTGGTCACCCTGGGCGGGGCTTGGGCGATGCTGTGGCGCGGGCCGGTGCGGCGGCTGGCGGTGGTGCCGCTGCTGGTGGCCGCCGCACTGTGGTGGGCGGCTGAGCGGCCCGCGCTGCTGATTGCCGAGGAT
>JACZKR010000489.1 GCA_014859945.1 Paracoccaceae bacterium
CCTCCTGCACGGCGAAGGACGTCCCACGCCCCAGGCTCGTGGCCAGAGGCGCTGCCGTGTCGACCCGCGCCGCGGCTCGGAGGCCGAGTGCGCCGCCCCCAAAGGCGATGCGCAACAGCGGCGCCCCGTCCTTCAGCCGCACCGAAAGGTTCTCGATCTGCAGAAAGCTCATCTCAGCACCGGGTCATAGCGGTCTTTCAGGCCCTCACCCAGCTGGCTGAAGGCAAGAACGGTCAGGAACAGCGTGATCAGCGGAAAGACCAGAACCCACCAGGCCTGATGGATGCTGGTCCGCCCCTCGGCGATCATGCCGCCCCAGGTCGGGTCGTCGGTGGAAATCGACAGGTTCACGAAGGACAGGATCGCCTCGACGATCACCGCAATCCCCATCTCCAGCGTCAGCAGCACGACCACGGTGGGCAGCACGTTCGGCAGGATTTCCCGCAGCATGGTGCCGATGCGCCCCCGCCCGGCCACCCGGGCCGAGGCGACGTAATCCATCGCCCCCTGCGCCATGGCCTCGGCCCGCACCACCCGGGCAAAACGGGTCCAGTCGATCACCACGATGGCCAGGATGATCGACCCCAGACCCGGCCCGATGACGGCGATCAGCAGGATCGAAAACAGCACAGGCGGAAAGGCCATCCAGATGTCGATGAACCGGCTGATCACCACATCCGCCCAGCCGCGCAGGAACCCCGCCATCAGCCCCAGCGTGGCCCCCAGAAGGCAGGTGACCGTGCCCGCCACCACCGCCACGATCAGCGCCAGCCGCGCGCCGTACAGGATGCGGCTTAACACATCGCGGCCCAGACTGTCGGTGCCAAGGTAATACCCCGGCTCGGCCCCCGCCACCCAGAAGGGCGGCAGCCGGCCCAGAAACAGGTCCTGCGCCAAGGGGTCTTTCGGCGCGATCCACGGCGCCAGCAGCGCCGCCAGCACCAGTACCCCCAGCCAGCCCGCCGACAGCCACAGCCGCCAGCCGGCCCGCCGCCGCACCATCGCGCGTCCGTCAAGCATGGCGCAGCCTCGGGTTCAGCAGGGCATAAAGCAGATCGACCGCCAGATTGACCGCCGTGAAGATCACCGCGAACAGGATCACGATGCCCTGAATCAGCGGCAGGTCGCGGTTGATCACCGCCTCGATGGCCATGTTGCCAAGCCCCTCATAGGAAAACAGCCGCTCGATGATCACCGTGCCGCCGATCAGGAAGGTGAACTGCACGCCGACCAGCGTCAGCGTCGGCAGGATGGCATTGGGCAGGGCCTCGCGCAGGATCACATGGTTCTCGCCATAGCCCTTGGTCCGGCTCAGCGTCACATAGTCCAGATGCATGGTTTCCTTCAGGCTCTGCTTCAGAAGCTGCCCGATGATCGCCGCCAGCGGAATGGCCAGCGCCAGCGCCGGCATGAACATGTGGCTGACGATATCGGCCCACAGATCGAAGCGCAGCCGCAGCACCGATTCAAACAGGTAGAAATTCGTGGTGAAGGGCAGGTCCAGACTGGGCGTCACCCGGCCCGAGATGTGAAAGACCGGCACCAGCACCCCGAAGAGCAATATCAGGACCAGCCCCCACAGGAAATCCGGCACCGACAGCGCCATGCCGTTGGCCACGTCGATCCCGCCTTCCACCCTTGTGCCGCGCAGCCGCGTGCCGGTCAGCGCCGCCACGCCGCCCAGCGCCACCGCGATCACCAGCGCCATCACCGACAGTTCCAGCGTCGCCGGCAACCGCCCCAGCACCAGCGCCAGAACCGGCTGCCGCGCGGTGATCGAGGTGCCGAAATCGCCCTGCAGCACCCCACCGGCCCAGATCAGGAACTGCTCGGGAATGCTTTTGTCCAGCCCGTAAAGCGCGCTCAGCCGCGCCACATCTTCTTCGGTCGCGCCCGGCGGCAGCATCATCGCCACCGGATTGCCCGGCACCACCCGGATGACGAAGAACACGATCACGGCCACCCCCAACAGCGTCACCGCCGTCGTGGCCAGCCTCAGAAGAACGCTTCGCAATAGCCGCATGCACCCGCCCCTGATGAAAGACCCGCAGGCCCTTTCATCTGTCCCTAAATATCCCGCAGGTGCGACGATTGGTGCGCCATTGGTTCAAGCACCAATCGTCGCGCGGGGGACGCGAAGTCCCCCGGGGTCTGCCACGCGCGCTTACGCCCGCTTCATGAGATGCGGCAGCAGCGCACCCGAGGCGTGCGGCGTCACCACCACCCCCGGCGCATGCAGGATCGGCTGCACATATTGCAGCAGCGGAATGACCAGCGCGTTTTCCGCCACATAGCGGTCAACCGCCTTCCAGCCCTCGATCCGCTTGGCCTCATCGGCCTCACCCCACAGGGGCCCGATCATGTTGATCAGGTCTTCGCCGTCCCAGACCGAATGCGGGCTTGGCCCGAACATTGCGAAGCCGGTCGAGGTCGTGGGGTCGCCCACCGAATTGCCCCAGTTGTAGAAGGCCGCCGGGGCAAGCTGGTCGGCCGCGCGCAGCTCGTAGTGCTTGGCGATCTCATAGACCTCGATTTCCGCCTCGATCCCCACCTTGCGCCACAGGCCCACGATGGCCTGGATCATCTCGTAATCCTTGGGCTTGAAGCCCTTGGTGGTCTGGATCTTGAACTTCACCGGATTTTCCGGCGAGTAACCCGACGCCGCCAGCAGCTCCACCGCCTTTTCGGGGCTGTATTCGACGGTGATCGAGGCGTCATAGGCGTCGTATTCCGGCGTTTCCAGCGTGTCGATCTTCACGCCATAACCGCCCAGAAGCCGGTCGATGATGGTCTGCTTGTCGATGGCATGGGCGGCGGCCTTGCGGACGTTCGGGTCCAGCATCACGTCGATGTCGTTCAGGAAGATCATCCCGATATCCGAGATCGGCGCGGCCACCCCGGCCAGCGGCCCGCCCTTCAGCCGGTCATATTCCTCATAGGGCATTTCCAGCGTGACATGGGCATTGCCCGATTCCACCTCGGCCACCCGGGCGGCCGCGTCGGTGACGAACTTGATGGTGACCGTCTTGAATTCGGGCGCGCCGCCCCAGTAGTTTTCGTTGGCCTTCAGCCGGACGAAGGCGTTGCGCTCGAACTTCTCGACCATATAGGGGCCGGTGCCGACGGGGGCGGCTTCAAAGCCCTCGGCGCCGACCTTTTCGTAATAGGCTTTCGGCAGGACATAGCCGGTCAGGAAATACATCCATTTGAAGATCGTCGGGTCGAACTGCACCACATCGGCGATCACCTTGTTGCCTTCCACCCGGTGATTGGCCAGCGTGCCCCAGACGAACTGGATCGGGCTGCCGGTTTCTGGCTTGGCCACGCGCGCCAGGCTCCAGGCCACGTCCTCGGCGGTGAAGTCCGACCCGTCATGCCATTTGACGCCCTCGCGCACCGTCATCCAGACCTGGGTGCGGTCGTCGTTCCAGCCCCATTCGGTCAGCAGGCCCGGCGCCGGTTTCAGATCGGGCTGCTGCAGGATGAACTGGTCAAAGACCGACTGGTAGAGCCCCTGAATCGTTGGGTTTACCGCGCTGGGCCCCACGGTCGGATCCCAAGAGGGCAGGGTGACGTTATAGGCGATCACCAGTTCGTCGATGGCTTGCGCGCGGGCAGGCAGGCCCGTGGCACCCAGCGCCACCGAGGCGGCGGACAGCTTCAGAAGGCTGCGGCGGTTGAGGTTCATTTTCGTTTCCCTGTTGGTTGTCATTGTTCTGGTTGTCGTTTGTCAGTTCCCGGCCAGTTTCCGGGCCAGAAGATATCCCGGCCCCGCGCCGGTGCCTGCCCCTGGCCAGACGGCGGCGCCGGTCAGGTGCAGGCCCGGAACCGGCGTGCTGCCATCGGCATGGCCGCGCGCCGGGCGGAACAGGAAATGCTGCGCCAGATGGTGACTGCCGCAGACCTGATCTCCGCCGACGAGGTTGGGGTTCTCCGCCTCAAGCTCCGCCGGGGTGACGATGCGGCGGGCAAGGATTTTGCCGCGCGTGCCCGGCGCGTGGGATTCGAGGATGTCCAGCGCCCGCTCGGCAAAGGGTTCGGCGGCAGCCTGCCAATCGGTGGCCGCAATCTGTCCGGCGGCATCGCCGGCAATCGTGCCCGGCGCCATGCGGACCTGCACCCACAGCACATGCTTGCCTTCCGGCGCGCGCGAGGGGTCAACTACCGTCGGCTGCCCCACCACCAGCAAGGGCTGCGCGGGCAGAAGCCCTTCCTTGGCCTGCGCATAGACCTCGGCCATCTGGTCAAGGCTGTCGCCCAGATGGACGTAGGCAAAGCGTTGCAGCGCCGCGCCCGCCCGCCAGTCGGGCATGCCGTCCATCGCAAGGTGAATCATCATCGTGCCCGGCGCATGGGCATAGCGCGTCATCGCGCTGTCAAATTCCGGCGTGGTGGCGCCGGTCAGCCGGGGCAGGGCGCGGGGCGCCACACCGGCGATCACCGCCTTCGCCGCATGCATCACCCGCCCGTCGGCCAGTTCCACGCCCGAGGCCCGCCCGCCGTCGCGCAGCACACGGGTCACCGGGGCGTTGCATTCCACCACGCCGCCCCGCGCCCGGATTGCCGCGACCAGCGCCTTGATCACGGTATCCGCACCACCGGCCCCGATCACCATGCCGAAGGCCTGCCCGGCCATGCCTTCCAGATAGGGAAACATCGCCCCGCCCGCGACATCGGGCGCAAAGTCCAGATGCATCCCCCAGGCCCCCAGCATTGCCCGCGTCCGCGGATCGGCAAAGCTTTCCTCCAGCCACTGGCGGGGGGAGGAGAGGAGGAAGCGGGTGAAATCCAGTGTTCCGGCCAAGCCCTTGGCGCGCAGCGTTTTAAACATGAAATATGCAAGCGCACGAAACTTCATCGGGCTGCCGAGAAGGCCGAACAGATGCGGCGCCTCGGCCCCGAAGCCTGCCATCAGGCTGCGCCAGGCGGCGGCATCGGCGGCGGAAACCGTGGCGATCTGCGTGGCCGTCTCGTCCCCTTCGGTCGAAACGCCCAGCCAGCTGCCGTCGCTGAACGACGATGAGAAGGGCCGCGATACCGGCACGAAGGCGCAGCCGTGGCGGGTCAGTTCGCCGCCATACACCTTGAAAAACGGGCTTCCGGCGAACAGCGACAGGTTCATCGCCGCCCAGTCATGGCGAAAGCCGGGCAGGGTGTATTCGCCGGTCTTCACCGCGCCGCCGGGATCGGCCGCCTGCTCGAACACCCCCACGCGCCAGCCCTTTGCGGCCAGATGCAGGGCCGCGGCCAAAGTGTTGTGGCCGGCGCCGATCAGCACGGCATCGAACTGGGTCAAGGCCCGTCTCCCTGTTTATCGTTGCGATGATATTTGCAAATGCATTTAAATCTGTCTAGCATGATTCTCGCCGACGGCAGGCAAGAAGGCGTCTTCTTTCCGTCTTCCTTTCATCTTGCTTTCCGTCTTCACGAACGCGGTGAACCGCGCGACAGGGAGAATGACATGACTTCTGCGAACGTGCTGGGCCAACTGGCCGGTATGCTGGCCTCGGGCGGGATCGAGGTGGTGGATTGCTCGGGCGTGCTTGGCCCGGAAACCCCGCTTCTGAAGCTGCCGCCGGATTTCGCCAAGGACACCCCGCCGATCAAGATTCACCGGATCAGCGAATATGATCAGGACGGGCCGTTCTGGGCCTGGAACTGGCTGGAACTGGGCGAGCATTCGGGCACCCATTTCGACGCGCCGCACCACTGGATCACCGGCAAGGAATATCCCGACGGTTACACCGACACGCTGAACGTGCAGCGGCTGGTGGCGCCGGTGAACGTGCTGGATTTCTCGAAGGAATGCGCGGCCAATCCCGATTTCCTGCTGACCATCAAGCATGTGCAGGACTGGGAGGCCAAGAACGGCCCGATCAACGCCGGCGAATGGGTGGTGCTGCGGTCCGACTGGGACAGCCGCGCCCATGACGAGGCGCTGTTCCTGAACGCGGACGAAACCGGCCCCCACACCCCGGGGCCGACCGCCGAGGTGATCGAGTATCTGATCGCCAAGGGCATCGTCGGCTGGGGCAGCCAGTGCATCGGCACCGATGCCGGTCAGGCCGGCGGCATGACCCCGCCCTTCCCGGCGCACAATCTGCTGCACAAGAACAACTGCTTCGGTCTGGCCAGCCTTGCCAATCTGGACAAGCTGCCCGCCAAGGGCGCGATCCTGATTGCCGCGCCGCTGAAGATCAAGAACGGCACCGGCAGCCCGATCCGGGCGCTGGCGCTGGTCGCGAAGGGCTGAAGGCGCATGCGGCCCGATCACGTCATCATCGGCACCGGCATCAACGCGCTGGTGGCGGGGGCGCTTCTGTCGCTGAAAGGCGACCGGGTGCTGCTGCTGGAGCGGAACGAGGTGCCGGGCGGCTGCCTGCGCACCGAAGAAATAACGCTGCCGGGCTTCCACCATGACGTGATGGCCGCGACATGGGTCTTGTTCATGACCTCACCGGCGGGGGCCGCGCTTGGCCCCCACCTTGCCCGCCACGGGTTCGACTACTGCCACAGCCCGCACCCCACGGCGGTGCTGCGGCCCGACGGCTCGGCGCTGGTGCTGACGACCGACCGGGCGCGGAACGTGGCGGCGATGAACGCACTGGCGCCCGGCGACGGCGATGCCCATGCCGCCGATGTCGGCGCGATCGAGGCCGAGGCGCCCTTTCTTTTCTCGCTTCTCGGCGGGAGGTTGTGGAGTTGGGCGACGGCAAAGCTGATGTTCGGGCAGGCGCGCCGGCGCGGCTTGCGCGGTCTGGCCGCCTGGTTCGGAAGCGCGCTGACCCCGGCGCGCGGCTGGCTTGAGACCAGCTATCAAAGCCCGCTGGTGCAGGCGCTTTGGGCACCCTGGGTGCTGCATTGCGGGCTGACGCCGGAAAGCACCTATTCCGGCAAGATGGGGCAGGTCGTTGCCTTCGCGCTTGAGGCGGCGGGGGCGCCGGTGGTGAAGGGCGGCTCGGGTCGTGCCGTGGCGGCCTTCCGCGCGCTGATCGAAGAAAAGGGCGGCACGATCCGCACCGGCGCCGAAGCCGACCGCATTCTGGTGAAGGATGGCAGGGTGACCGGCGTTGCCCTGGCCTCGGGCGAAGAGATCGCCTGCGGATCGGTTCTGGCCTCGGTCACGCCGGGGCAGTTGCAGGGCCGGCTGCTGCGTGAGGTGAACCTGCCGCAGGACCGCGCGGCGGCGGCGAAGTTCCGCCACGGGCGCGGTGATTTCCAGCTGCATTTCGCGCTGGACCGTCCTCCCGAATGGCTGACGCCGGGGCTGGATGACGTGGCGCTGATCCATCTGGCCGACGGCATCGACAGCGTGTCGAAATCCGCCAATGAGGCCGAACGCGGCATGCTGCCCGAAACGCCCACGATCTGCGTCGGCCAGCCCCACCGGCTTGACCCCTCACGCTGCCCGGAAGGCAAGGCGATCCTCTGGCTGCAGATCCCCGATGCGCCGCGCGTGATCCGGGGCGATGCGGCGGGGCAGATCGCCGGCGATGACTGGGACGCGGTGAAAGAGGCCTTCGCCGACCGGATCGAGGCGATCCTGTCGCGCCATATCAGGGACTTCGCGGCGATCCGGTTGGCCCGCACCGCCCACAGCCCCAAGGATCTGGAGCGGATGAACATGAACCTTGTCGGCGGCGATCCCTATGGCGGGCTGTGCTCGATCGACCAGTTCTTCATCTTCCGGCCCTATGCGCATTCGGTCAACGGCACGGGGGCGGTGCGCGGTCTGGTGCATATCGGCGCCTCGACCCATCCGGGGCCGGGTCTGGGCGGCGGCTCGGGCTTTCTGGCGGCAAAGGGGCTGGGCGCATGAACGACGAAAGCCCCCCGCCGCGCCCCCGTCTGGGCGAGATCGGCCTGACGAATTTCGCGCCCTACATGATGAACCGCATCATGGGCCGCTACAACGCCGGCTTCCGCGAGGAAATGGCGGCGATGGGGCTGACCACGCCCAAGGCACGGGCGCTGGCGGTGCTTTCGGTGGTGGAAGGCCCGCTGATCCGCGAGCTGTCGGTCTATACCGTGACCGAGCAGTCCACCCTGTCGCGCGCGCTGGACCAGTTGCAGGCCGATGGCCTGATCCGTCGCGAAACCGATGCGGCCGACAGCCGGGCGGTGCGCGTCTATGTCACCGATGCCGGGCGCGCGGCCTTTGATGCGCTGTGGCCCCATATGGCCGATGCACAGGCGCGGATGTTCCGGGGCATTCCCGACGACGAACGCCGCGCTTTCGTGGGCACCTTGCAGAAGATGCTCGCCAACATTCGCAAGCACGAGATCTGAGACATGGCGGAACGGTCCTTCAAGGCGGAAGTCGAGCATCTGAGGCTTGGCGCTGGCGATACCTTCACCGGTGAGGGGATTCTGGCCATCACCAAGGCGCTTCTGGAAAGCGGGGTCGGCTATGTCGGCGGCTATCAGGGGGCGCCGATCAGCCATCTGATGGATGTGCTGGCCGATGCGCAGGATTTGCTGGGCGAACTGGGCGTGCGGTTCGAGGCCAATGCGAACGAGGCGGCGGCGGCGGCGATGCTGGCGGCCTCGGTCCATTACCCGATCCGTGGCGCGGTGACCTTCAAGGGCGCGGTCGGGGTGAACGTGGCATCGGACGCGCTGGCGAACCTGTCATCCTCGGGCGTGACGGGCGGCGCGCTGATCATCGTGGGCGAGGATTACGGCGAAGGTTCCTCGATCATGCAGGAGCGGACGCATCCCTTCGCCATGAAGTCGCAGTTCTGGCTTCTGGACCCGCGCCCGAACCTGCCCTCGATTACCAAGGCGGTCTCGGACGGGTTCGACCTGTCGGAAGCCTCGAACACGCCCGTCATGCTGATGGTGCGCATCCGGTCCTGCCATGTGACCGGCAGCTTTGAAACCCGCGACAACCGCCGCCCGCCGCTGAGCGTGCGCGAGGCGCTGTCGAACCCGCGGTCCGATTTCGCCCGCGTGGTGCTGCCGCCGATGTCCTATGCCCATGAACAGGACAAGGTGAAGAATCGCTGGCCGGCGGCCGAGAAATTCATCCGCGAGCGCGGGCTGAATGAGGTCTTCGGCCCGGCGCAGGCCCCCGTGGGGCTGGTGGTGCAGGGCGGCATGTACAACGGCGTGATCCGCGCCCTGCAGCGTCTGGGCCTGGCCGATCTTTACGGCAATTCCGACGTGCCGATCTATGTGCTGAACGTGACCTATCCGCTGCTGTCGTCCGAGTTTCTGGACTTTTGCGAAGGCAAGGATCAGGTGCTGGTGATCGAGGAAGGCCAGCCCGAATTCATCGAACAGCAGCTCTCGACCTATCTCTACCGCGCCGGTTCCTCGGTAAAGCTGCGCGGCAAGGATATCTTCCCGATGGCCGGCGAGTATACCGGGCAGGTGATGCTGGACAGCCTGTCGAGCTTTCTGCGGCAGGCGGCGCCGGGGCTGCTGGCGGCGGTTCACCGCGCGCCGAACGAAGACCGGCCGCAGATACCGGACCTGACGAAAACCGTGCCGATCCGCCCGCCGGGCTTCTGCACCGGCTGCCCGGAACGGCCGGTCTTTGCCGCGATGAAGCTGGTGCAGAAGGAAACCGGCAAGCTGCAGATCGCGGCCGATATCGGCTGCCACCTGTTCGCCTCGCTGCCGCCGTTTGAAATCGGCGGGGCCACGATGGGCTACGGCCTTGGCCCGGCGGCGAACGGCGCCTTTGACGGCGGCGGCGAACGGCGGCCGGTGGCGGTGATCGGCGACGGCGGGTTCTGGCACAACGGGCTGTCGTCCAGCTTCGGCAACATGGCCTTCAACAAGTCCGACGGCGTGGCGGTGATCGTTGACAACTTCTATTCCGCCGCGACCGGCGGTCAGGACGTGAAGTCCAGCCGCGCCGACAACGCCACCAAGGCCACCAAGAACCCGATTTCGAAGGCGCTGAAGGGCATCGGCATCGAATGGGTGCGCGAGGTCAACCGCACCTATGACGTGGGGCACATGCGCGACGTGCTGCGCGAGGCGCTGACCACCGATGCGCCGGGGCCGAAGGTGATCGTCGCCTCGTCGGAATGCATGCTGAACAAGCAGCGCCGCGAAAAGCCCCTGATGCAGGCCGCGATCAAGGAAGGCCGGCGGGTCGAGGCGCCGCGCTTTGGCGTGGATGAGGCGGTCTGCACCGGCGACCATGCCTGCATCCGGCTGTCGGGCTGCCCCTCGCTGAGCCTGAAGAAGCTGGACGATCCCCTGCGCGACGATCCGGTGGCGTCGATCGACCAAAGCTGCGTCGGCTGCGGCAACTGCGGCGAGGTGGCCGATGCCGCCGTGCTGTGCCCCAGTTTCTACCGCGCCGATGTGGTCCACAACCCATCGCGCTGGGAGACGCGGCTTGCCGCCTTCCGCGCCCGGATCATCGGCTGGCTTCAGGCCCGCCGCGCCGCCCGCACCCTGCGTTTCGAGGCCCTGTGATGACCCTGCACGAAACCCTTCCGCAAAAGCCCGCCGATCCGCGCCTGACCGGCATCATCAAGCTGGCCTGTCTGGCCGTGGGCGGGCAGGGCGGCGGCGTTCTGACCGGCTGGATCGAGGATATGGCGCGGGCCAACGGCTATGTCGCGCAGGCCACCAGCGTGGCCGGCGTGGCGCAGCGCACCGGCGCCACGGTCTATTATCTTGAAATGGCGCCGGCGGGGGCGGGGATGCCGGTCTTCTCGCTGATGCCGGCGGCGGGCGATGTGGACATCATGATCGCCGCCGAGATGATGGAGGCGGGGCGCTCGATCATCCGGGGCTTCGTGACGCCCGACCGCACCACGCTGATCGCCTCCACCCACCGCGCGCTGGCGGTTTCCGAAAAGATGGCGCCGGGCGACGGCATCGCCAGTTCGGCCGAGGTGATAGCGGCGGCCGAGATTGCCGCGCGCCGCTTCATCGCCGCCGATTTCGATGCGCTTGCGATCCGCAATGGCTCGGTCATTTCGGCCAGCCTCTTCGGGGCGCTGGCAGGCTCGGGCGCGCTGCCCTTCCCGCGTGAGGCGTTCGAGGCCGCGATCCGCGCCTCGGGCAAGGGGGTGGAAGGCTCGCTCCGCGCCTTTGCGGCCGCCTATGAGGTGGCGCAGAAGCCCCCCGCCGGTGCCCCGCCGGCCCCTCCTGCGCCCGCGGTGCCGGTGGCGCGGGGTCCGGCCCGGCTGATGGCGGAATGGCAGCTGCTTGAGGCACGGGTGGCGGCTCTTCCGGCGCCGGCGGCCGAAATGGCGTTGCCCGGGCTGCGCAAGGTGGTTGAATTTCAGGACCTGGCCTATGGCGCCGAATATCTGGCGCGGGTTGAGGCGGTTCTGGCCCGTGACAGCGCCGCGCAGGGCCATCAGCTGACGCGTGAGGCGGCGAAATACATCGCCAATGCCATGGCTTACGATGACGTGATCCGTGTGGCCGACCTCAAGACCCGGGCCGCGCGGTTCGACCGCATCCGCGGCGAGATGCGGGTGAAGGACGGCAACCTGATGCATCTGACCGAGTTCATGCATCCCCGCGCCGAAGAGATCGCCGGCATGCTGCCCGCCGCCATGGGCGCGCGGGTCGAGGCCAGCCCGAAATGGATGGCGCGGCTGGACCGCTGGTTCAACCGCGGCCGGCGGCTGCGCACCGACACGCTGCGCGCCTTTCTGATGCTGCATCTTCTGGGGGGCATGAAGGGCTGGCGCCGCCGCACCCTGCGCCACCGGCAGGAGGTGGCGCATCTGGAGGCCTGGCTGGCCACGGCGCTGGGCCATCTGCCGCGCTATGACCTTGCGGTGGAGGTGATCCGCTGCCGCCGTCTGGTCAAGGGCTACTCCGACACCCATGCGCGCGGCCTGTCCAAGTTCGACCGGGTGATGGGCGGCATTGCGCTGGTCGCCGGGCGCGAGGATGCCGCCGACTGGGCCCGCCGCCTGCGCGAGGCCGCGCTGAAGGACGAAGAGGGCAAGGCGCTGGACGGCGCGCTGGAGACGATCCGCAGTTTCGTGTGACGGGGTCCGGGCGGGAGATGGCGCTGGCCTTTGCCATGGCGGGCGTGGGAGGTGCGTGTGAACACGCAACCTACGGCCTGCGCAACATCGTCCGGGCGGGAACAGGCGAGGCACCGCCTCGCCCCCGCCCGCTTGCGACGTTTCAGCCGGAGCCGGTCCGTCACGCAATGCCAGAGGCCAGCGCCTGCCCCGGCGGGCGAGAAGCGCCCGCCATCGGCGGGGCGGGCGCTGGCCGGGCCTTTGAGGCCCGTCCGGTGAAGCTTGCCAATGATGCGCGGTGGCGAAGGCGATGGCCTTCGCCATTGCACCCGGGAAGGTGCGTGTGAACACGCACCCTACGGGCCTTTGATCCGCTTGGCCTACCCCTCCAGCGTCCGGTAGGCGCCGTTCCAGTAGATCAGCGCGCCAGCGCCCGGGGTCTGGCGGATGGCGCGGACCCTGCCGATCAGGATGGTATGGGTCGCGCGGTCGATCATTTCTTCCACCGTGCAGTCGAAGGCCGAAGGTGCCCCCTTCAGCAGCCGCGCCCCGGTGACGGCGGTTTCCCAGTCGGCGCCCTCATAGCGCGCCGCCCCCTTCACCCCGCCGAAGCCCGAAAAGCGCTCGGCCACCGCCTGATGGCCTGCACCCAGCGATGACCAGCCGAAGCAGCCGAATTCCGCCAGCAGCGGATAGCTGGATGACCCCCGGTTCACGCAGGCCAGCAGCAGCGGCGGCTCGGCCGACAGCGAGATCGCCGATGTCACCACCAGCCCCGTGGCGCGGTCGCCCGCACCCACGGTGATGACGCTGCAATTGCCCACAAGGGGCCGCATCGCGTCACGGAATTCCTTGGCGCCCGGCCCCTCCATCGCGTCCTCCTAGCGGATGCCCGCGGCTTCAAGCCGGGGCAGAACATGGTCGCGGAAATAGGGGAATTCCTCGACATAATCCACAAAAGACAGCGTGGTGCCGGCAAATCCCGTGGCATGCAGCTTCACGATGCCCTCGGCCACCTGATCGGGCGTGCCGACCAGCGGGAAGCCGCCGTGGCCCATGGCGAAAAGATGCTTGATCTGCGCCAGAAGATCATGCGGGAAGCTGTGGGCATGGGCGAATTGCAGGTTCACCAGATTGTCCACCGCCTCGGTATCGGCGTTTTCGACGGCGGTGTAATGCAGGAAATCCTGCGCCTCTTTCTCGGTCGGGCGGCAGATGACATGGGAGAAGGTCAGCACATCCACCTTGCGCCCCTTGGCGGCGGCCTGCGCCTTCAGTTCGGCAATCTCGCCCTTCGAACGGTTCAGGTCGATCGCCGGGGTGAACAGGAAATCGGCATTGTCGGTGGCAAAGCCGCGGCCCTGCGGGCTGCCCGCGGCATTGATGATCGGCACGCCGCCACGGACCGGCTTGGGGTCACCCTTGACCTTCTTCGCCTTGAAATAGGTGCCCTGCCAGTCGAAATGATCGTCCGAGGTCCAGAGCCTGCGGACCAGATCGAACCATTCCTGCGCATAGGCATAGCGGGTTTCGTGATCGTCGGGCAGGCTCAGGCCAAGCGCCTCATATTCCGGCTTGTTCCAGCCCGCGACGATGTTCAGGCCCGCGCGGCCATGGCCGATCTGGTCGATGGTGGCGATCTGCTTGGCCACGACGACCGGATGGTTGGCCGCGGTGTGTATGGTGGCGAAGACCGCGATGTTCTTCGTCGCCGCCAGCAGGCCCGCGGCCCAGGTCATCGTCTCCAGCACGCCGCCGTGGAAGTCGGTCTCGCCGCCATAGCCGATCCAGCGGGCGATCGGCAGCATGAAGTCGATCCCGGCCGCGTCCAGCATCTGCGCCAGCTTCAGGTTGTTGTCCCAGCTGTTGTTCCAGCGCGCGGCGATCTTCGTGGGGGTCATCCCCGACGAGCAGTTGGTCGAGAAGGTGCCAAGGCGAAACCGGTCGCCCGAGAGCATCGGGTGTTGAGGCATGATTGCAGTCCCTGTTGAAGTTTTGGTGATATTTTATGTTTGAAAGTCTATCGTAAATTCACATTGCGTCAACGGGGTTTCACGGGTCAGGATGGGGCGGGGCAGGGACAGAACCGATGGCGCGGAAAAATATTCAAATTCAAAATGATGCCGCGCCCGACCATGCCGGGCCGGGCATCGACTATCACTGGCATCTGGCGCAGGGCCCGGCCGAGGTCGACACGACCGAGCTGGAATTTGCCCTGATGCGCTGCTTCGAGGGATTCGGGCGCTGGCAGTCGGAATGCCTGGCCTCGGTCTGCGATCTGGCGGCGACGGGGCCGGAAAACGCCATGCTGCACGTCATCCGCATGAACGACCGGCCGAAGACCATCAAGGATCTGGCCCGGCTGACCAACCGCGACGATGTGCCGAACATCCAGTATTCGCTGCGCAAGCTGATCGGGGCGGGGCTGGTCCTGCGCAGGGGTTCGGGCCGGTCGGGCGTGACCTATGAGGTCACCGAAGAGGGCCGCCGCGTGACCGAGGATTACGGCGCGCTGCGCCGGCGGCTGCTGATTCAGGCGGTGGCCAACGTGCCGGGCTTTCCGGCCCGGCTGGCCGAGGCGACGCGGGCCCTGAACCTGCTGTCGGGGATATACGAGGAAATCTCGCGCGTCGCGGCCACCCACCGGCGGGGGTAGGGGGCAAGGTGCGTGCAAGCACGCACCCTACGCGGGGAACAGGGACACTGACGCGCCCGCCCGTAGGGTGCGTGCTCGCACGCACCTTCCCGCCCCCCTAAAGCGGCAACAACCGGTGGAACCGCGCGCGTTCATAGACCAGCGCCGGCGCCTCGCCCGTGGCCAGCCCGACGATCTGGCCGATGAACACGGTATGCGACCCGGCATCGGTCATCT
>JACZKR010000490.1 GCA_014859945.1 Paracoccaceae bacterium
GGCATCGGCCAGAAGCCGGGCGATGGCGGCGGCATTGCGGGCGGCGGGCCCCGGCAACGACTGGCGGGCAAAGCGCAACAGCCAGGGCGCCAGCGCGGGCAGCGCGGCACGGCGGATGGCCAGCGGCGAATTGCGGTCGAACAGAAGCGACGGCAGGTTGCGCAGCACATCCGGCGTGCCCACCGGCATCACCGCGTAATCGGCGATGGTGCCGGCATTGCCATAGCTTGCGCCCATGCCGGGCGTGCCCGGATCGACCAGCACCACCTCGCGCCCCTTAGCCAGCAGACGCTCGGCAATCGCCAGCCCGACAACGCCCGCGCCCAGAACGGCGACCTCGGTCAGAAAGTGTTCGGTCATGAAACGCCCGCGCGGAAATGCCGGGGATACGGGGGGAAGGCCCGTATCCCCGATGTCAGGCCTTACATGCAGGCATCGAACAGCGCGCGGGTATTCTCGCGCGTCATCGGAATCGGGTTGCCGCCGCAGGACGGGTCTTCCAGCGCCATCTCGGTCAGCATGTCGAGATCGCCATACTGCACCCCCATCGCCGAAAGGTTGGCCGGTATCGCCAGTTTCGCCCGCAGTTCCATGATCGCGTCATGGAAGCCCGCAAATCCGCCCTCGATGCCCAGATAGGCGGCGGCGGCAGTGATGCGGTCTTCGATGGCGTGGCGGTTGAACTCCAGCACCATGGGCATCACCACGGCGTTCGTCGTGCCGTGATGGGTGTTGTACACCGCGCCGATCGGGTGCGACAGCGAGTGGATCGCGCCCAGACCCTTCTGGAAGGCCACGGCACCCATGGCGGCCGCGCTCATCATATGGGCGCGGGCGTCAAGGTCGCCCGGGTTGTCATAGACCTTGGGCAGGTTCTCGAACACCAGCCGCATGCCTTCCAGTGCGATGCCCTGGCTCATCGGATGGTAGAATGGGCTTGAGTAGGCCTCAAGGCAGTGGGCCAGCGCATCCATGCCGGTGCCGGCGGTGATGAAGCGCGGCATCCCCACGGTCAGCGCCGGGTCGCAGATGGTGACCACGGGCATCAGCCTGGGGTGGAAGATGATCTTCTTCTTGTGGGTGGCCGAGTTGGTCAGAACACCCGCGCGCCCCACTTCGCTGCCGGTGCCGGCGGTGGTGGGCACGGCGATGACCGGCGCGATCTTTGCCGCGTCGGCGCGGGTCCACCAGTCGTCGATGTCTTCCAGATCCCAGACCGACAGATCGGCGCGCTGGCCGGCCATCAGCGCGATCATCTTGCCAAGGTCCAGCGCCGATCCGCCACCAAAGCAGATCACCCCGTCATGGCCGCCGGCCCGGTAGACGGCGATACCGTCGGCCATGTTCTTTTCGTTGGGGTTCGGGTCCACCTCGGAAAAGACGGCGCGGCCCATGCCGGCCTGTTCCAGCACGTCCAGCGCCTGCGCGGTGATCGGCAGGGCGGCCAGCGCCTTGTCGGTCACCAGAAGCGGCTTCGTCAGCCCGGCCGATTTGGCATGTTCGGCCAGTTCGGCGATGCGGCCCACGCCGAACTTGATCGCGGTCGGGTAGGACCAGTTGCGGTTGGGAACGTTGTGGCTCATCTCAGACCTTCTTCAGATGATAGGATTTCGGGCGGGTGACCGAATGGAACCCCAGATAGGACAGCGAATTGCCGCGCCCGGTGTCCTTGCAGCCGGTCCAGCACAGCGCCGGGTCAAGATAGTCGGCCCGGTTCATGAAGACGGTCCCCGTCTCGATCCGCGTGCCGATCTGCGCCGCCGTTTCGTAGTCTTCGGTCCAGATGCTGGCGGTCAGGCCATAGGGGCTGTCGTTCATCAGGGCGATGGCTTCTTCGTCATCCTTCACCTTCATGATGCCGACCACGGGGCCAAAGCTTTCCTCGGTCATCACCCGCATGGAATGATCGACATTCACCAGAACCTGCGGCGCCAGATAGGCGCCGCCGTCATCGGCGGGGAAAAGGGCGGGGTCGATCAGCGGTTTGGCGCCCGCCGCAATCGCCTCGGCGATCTGGTCGCGCACCACTTTGGCAAAGCGCTTGTTGGCCATCGGGCCCAGCGTGCTGGCGGCGTCAAAGGGGTTGCCCAGCGTCAGGCCCTTGACCCAGGCCACCGCCTTTTCGACGAAGGCGTCATAAAGGCTTTCATGGACGTAAATCCGCTCGATCCCGCAGCAGCACTGGCCGGCGTTGTACATCGCGCCGTCCATCAGCGTATCGACCGCCGCATCAAGATTGGCGTCGGCGCGGACATAACCCGGATCCTTGCCGCCCAGTTCCAGCCCCAGAGGCGTGAAGGTGCCCGCCGCGGCCTTTTCCATCGCCGCACCGCCCGCGACCGATCCGGTGAAGTTCACGAAACCAAAGCTGCGCGCGGCGATCAGCCTTTCGGTCGTCGCGTGGTCCAGCACCACGTTCTGGAACACATCGGCCGGGATGCCGGCGGCGTGGAAGGCCTCGGCCAGACGTTCGCCCACCAGCAGGGTCTGGCTTGCGTGTTTCAGGATCACCGTGTTGCCCGCGATCAGCGCCGGAACCAGCGTGTTGACCGTGGTCAGGTAGGGGTAGTTCCACGGCGCCACGATGAAGACCACGCCCACGGGTTCGCGCGCCAGATAGCGGCGGAACTTGTCGCTGTCCTCGACCACCTTCGGTGCCAGCGTTTCGGCGGCGATTTCAGACATGTAGTCGGTGCGGGCATTCACCCCGCCGAATTCGCCGCCAAAGCGGGTCGGGCGGCCCATCTGCCAGGCCAGTTCCTCGACCACCACGTCCTTCATCTCGTTCAGCTTCGCGACACCGGCCTTGACCAGCGCGATCCGCTCGGCCAGCGGACGCGCGGCCCAGGGCTTTTGCGCGGCCTTGGCGCGGGCGACGGCGGCTTCGGCCGCCTCGGGCGAAAGCGGCGTCCTTTCGGCATAGACCCGGCCATCGACCGGGGAAATCAGTTGGATGGGTTTCATCGTCTCACCTTGGTTGAAAGGCGCGTGCGGGCACGGCCCTTGCGAAATGTCTTGCGGGCCTTACGCCCGCTCCAGCAGCCTTTGCCGTTCGAAGTCGGTGACCACACGGTCGGTTTCAGAGATCTCCCACTGGCAGGCGTGGTGGTAATGGTCGATCACATCGTCGCCGAAAGCCGTGCGCAGCATGGCCGAGCGGTTCATCAGATCGGCCGCCTCGCGCAGGGTCTTCGGGATCTCGCGGATGCCCTTGGCCGCGTACATGTCGCCCCGCAGTTCCGGTTCGAGTTCCATCTTCTTCTCGATCCCATCCAGCCCCGCGGCCAGAAGCGCCGCACAGGCCATGTAGGGGTTCACGTCGCTGCCCGGAATGCGGCATTCCACCCGCACGCCCTTGGTATGCTCGCCACAGACGCGGAAGCCGGCGGTGCGGTTGTCGGCCGACCAGACAGCCTTGGTAGGCGCGAACATGCCGACGCAGAACCGCTTGTAGCTGTTCACATAGGGCGCCAGGAAGGCGGTGATGTCGCGGGCGTGGTGCAGCTGGCCGGCCAGGAAGTACTTCATCAGGTCGGACATGCCGTGCTTGTCGGCCTTGTCGGCAAAGGCGGGCTTGCCGTCCAGCGTCCACAGGCTTTGATGCACATGGCTGGATGACCCGGCCTTGCGGTGGTCATACTTGGCCATGAAGGTCACCGACTTGCCCTTGGTCCAGGCAATCTCCTTGATGGCGTTCTTGATGATCACATGGTTGTCGGCGGTGTCGAGCGCGTCGGAATAGCGGTAGTTGATCTCTTCCTGACCTGCGTCGGCCTCTCCCTTCGAGTTCTCAACCGGGATGCCCGCCGCATAAAGCCCGTTGCGCACGGCGCGCATCACGTCTTCTTCCTTGGTGGTCTGGAAGATGTGGTAATCCTCATTATAGGCGCTGACGGGTTTCAGGCCGGCAAAGCCTTCGTCGCGCAGGTTTTCATAGCTGTTCTCGAACAGATAGAACTCCAGCTCGGTCGCCATCATCGGCTCGAACCCCAGGGCGCGGGCGCGGGCGACCTGACGTTTCAGGACGGCGCGCGGGCTTTGCGGCACGGGTTCGTGGGTGTGATGGTCCAGAAGGTCGCACAGGACCAGCGCGGTGCCGGGCAGCCACGGCACCGGGCGCAAGGTGGCCAGATCGGGCTTCATCACATAATCGCCATAGCCGGTTTCCCAGCTTGAGGATTTGTAGCCGGGAACCGTCGTCATGTCCTGATCGACGGTCAGCAGGTAGTCGCAGCAATGGGTTTCTTCATGCCCGCCGTTTACAAAGAAGGCGGCGTGAAAGCGCTTGCCCATCAGGCGCCCCCACATGTCGATGCCGGCCACCAGCACCGTGTCGATCTGGCCCTGCGCGACGGCCTCTTTCAGTTGGTCCAAAGTCATGCATCCGGGCATGTCTTGCTCTCCGTTGGTTTCCCCGGTCTTGCGGGGTTATTGTCCTGCGGGCTTGTGCCCCGTCCTTGATCCGCTCAGGGCGCCGGTCAGCTGGCCTTCGCCTGCTTCTGGATTTCGGCCATCCCCATGTTCAGCACCGGCGCCAGCGCCGCCGCCATGGCTTCCTCGGCCTCGGGGCCGGAAATCAGGTCATTGCGGATTTCCAGCATGGCATTCGGCAGGCCATAGGGCGTCGCATGCAGTCGCAGCGTATGGGTTACATCATCGGCCGCCGAATAGGGGGCGTTCAGCTCCGACCGCAGCCCGGTCAGGCCGCGGGCCGCCGCAAGGATCGCCAGCGCCAGCGCCGGGTCGGCATCATGGATCACGCCAAATTCCACCGCCCGGGGCTGACCGTGCCACAGCGGCGTGAAGGAATGGATCGTCACGATCACCGGCCGCCGCCCAAGTGCGATGCGCCGCGCGATCAGCCCGTGCAGCCCCGCGGCCCAGGGCAGATAGACCGCCTCGGTCCGCGCCAGACGCTCGGCCGGCGAAATCGTGGCATTGCCCGGAATGTCATGCACTTCCGACCGGCGCGGCATGGCGCCGGCCATATCGGGCGCGCGGTTGCAGTCATAGATCAGCCGGCTGACCGGGGCATGGATCAGCGTGGCATCCAGCCGCCGCGCCAACCCCCGCGCCAGCCCCAGCGCCCCCGGATCCCAGGCGATATGCGCCTGCCGCTGATCGGCCGTCAGCCCCAGGTGGCCCCAGGGCGCGGGCATCTGGTTCGAGGCATGTTCGCAAACCAGAAGCACGTCGCCCGCCGCATCGGCGTTCTCGACCACGGCGGGCCAGGACGTCTGAATCTCTTGGGCGGTCATGGCCGCGAGTCATCCCTGTTTTGCCCAAGGCTCATATGGCGCGGGGGGCGCTGTCAAGAATGTTTCTTTTTGTGTGGACGCTGATACAAAGTTTCCAGAATCGCAGGAGCCGCCATGGCAGACGCCCCCCCGCTTGACGAACAGCTGCGCACCGCCCTGCCCGACCTGACGCGGGCCGAGCGGCAGTTGGCCACCCATATCCTGTCGCATTATCCGGTGGCGGCGCTGGGTTCGATCACGGCGCTGGCGAAGGCGGCGGACGTTTCCACCCCGACGGTGGTGCGGCTGATGCAGAAGCTGGGTTACAAGGGCTATCCCGACTGCCAGCGCGCCCTGCGCGCCGAGGTCGAGGCGATGCTGGTCTCACCTTTGGCCAAGCATGACCGCTGGCGCGGCGGCGTGCCCGATACCCATGTGCTGAACCGCTTCGCCGACGCGGTCATTACCAACCTGCAACAGACCGTGGGCCAGATCGACCCGGCCGAGTTCGACGCGGCGGCGGCGCTGCTGGCCGATCCGGGGCGGCGCATCTTTGCCATCGGCGGGCGGATCACCCATGCGATTGCCGATTATTTCGTCACGCTGATGAAGGTCATCCGCCCCGATGTCACGCTGATGTCGGACATGTCGAACACCTGGCCGCCGGCGCTTCTGGACATGAAGCCGGGGGATGTTCTGTTGGTCTTCGACATCCGCCGCTATGAAAACGCCGTGCTGCAGGTGGCCGAGATGGCGCGCGATCAGGGGGCCGAGATCGTGCTGATCACCGACCGCTGGGTGTCGCCCGCCGCAGCCCATGCGCGCCACACGCTCGCCTGTCATGTCGAAGCGCCTTCGGCCTGGGATTCGAACGTGACGCTGATGGTGCTGGTCGAAACCCTGCTGGCTGCGGTGCAAACCCTGACGTGGGAAACGACCGAGGGCCGGCTGAAGCGGCTGGAAAGCCTTTATGCCCAGACCCGGTTCTTTCGCCGCTACCGCTAGGTTTCGCTTCGCGCTGCGCGAGTAGCCCGTTGCCCCGTAGGGTGCGTGTTCACACGCACCTTTGCCGGCCGGGCGGTGCGTGCAAGCACGCACCCTACTTGCGCCAGAACGATCCGGGCAATTCAGGCGTCAGGGTCTCACGCCCGCCGGCGCCGCCCGCCGGGCGCCTGCCACCGCGTTCAGCATGACCGAGGCCAGCACCATCGCCCCGCCGACCAGTGTCGTCGGCGCTGCCGTTTCGCCCAGAAGCACCCAGACCCAGATCGGGGCGAGGATATTTTCAACCGACGAAATCAGCGTCAGTTCCGCCGCCGCCAGTGCCCGGCTGCCCAGCGTGTAAAGCACCATGCCCCCGGCCAGCGTCACCGCCCCCATCGCCATGGAAATCGCGATGTCGCGCGGCGGGGCGGCCAGCGTCTGGCCCCACATCAGCGCCAGCACCCCCGCCGCCGCCATCGACATGACACCACCGATCAGCACGGCCGGCATCATGTCGGATACATGGCCCCAGCGCAGCGCGACGGTGAAGATCGCAAAGCCCATGGCCGAGATCAGGGCGGCGATGTTGCCGTCCATCCGCCCGCCGTCCAGCCCCGCGCCGATCATCACGAAGATGCCCGCCCCCGCCAGCGCCATCGCGGCCCAGGTGGCCGGCGCCACCCGCTCACGCAGCAGCACCCAGCCCAGGATGGCGGAAAAGAACGGCGCGGCCGAATAGAGAAAGACCGCATTGGCCACCGTCGTCGCCTGCAGCGCATAGATTGCGCCGGCATAGGCCATGACCAGCCCGGCCCCGCCGATCAGCCCGGCGCGGCCGGCGGCGATCATTGGGCCGATCACCCGCCCGCCCGATCGCCAGGCGATGAAGCCCGCCAGCACTGGCAGCAGCCCGGCCGAGCGCCAGAACATCACGGCCGCGGTGCCGGCTTCGTCGATCTGGCGGATCACAAGGCCCATGGTCGACCACAGCACCCCGGCCCCCAGCACCAAAAGCACGCCCGTTCCGTATCGCATCACGCCCTCCGTTTGGGCCAGAAGGGGGTGGCGGGGG
>JACZKR010000491.1 GCA_014859945.1 Paracoccaceae bacterium
GATCGGGGCGCAGCGCCACAAGCCCGGCGGGATCGGTGATCACCGGGCAGGGCAACTGCCGCCCGGCATCCCGCACCGCCACGCCCACCAGATCGACCGCCGCCCCGCGCGCCGCCAGAAGCCGCGCGACCTCGGCCCCGATCGCGCCCCAACCCACCAGAACCAGACGCATCAGACGCCGACCCAGGCCTGAACCCTGTCATGATCGCGGGTCAGGTCTTCGCCCGTGCCGGTCCAGACCGTGGCGCCCTTTTCCAGAATGAAATGCCGGTCGGCCAGACGCTTCAGCACCGAAAAGGTCTTGTCTATCAAGAGGATCGACTGACCCTCGGTCTTGAGCTTTTCCACCACATGCCAGATTTCGGCGCGGATCACCGGGGCAAGCCCCTCGGTCGCCTCATCCAGGATCAAGAGGCGCGGATTGGTCATCAGGGCGCGGCCGACGGCCAGCATTTGCTGTTCGCCCCCCGATAGCGTGCCAGCCATCTGCGCGGCGCGTTCACCCAGACGGGGGAAAAGCTGATAAATCCGGGCCAGCGTCCAGGGCCCCTTTGCCCCCAGCCGGTTCGCCGCCGTTGCCACCAGATTTTCGCGCACCGTCAGGGTCGGGAAGATCTGCCGGCCTTCGGGCACAAGGCCGAACCCCAGCCGCGCCACCTTTTCGGGCGCCAGCCCGCCGATGGGCCGGCCGTCATACTGCACGGCCCCGCCACGCGGCGGCAAGAGCCCCATGATGGTGCGGACCGTGGTGGTCTTGCCCATGCCGTTGCGTCCCATCAGCGTGACAACCTCGCCGTCGCGGATGTCCAGCGAGATGTCGAACAGCACCTGAGAGGCGCCGTATCCGGCCTGCAGATTCTGGACCGACAGCATCAGGCGTCCTCCTCACCCAGATAGGCTTCGCGCACGGCGGGGTTGGCGCGGATGTCATCGGCGCTGCCGGCGGCGATCACCCGGCCATAGACCAGAACCGAAATCCGGTCGGCCAGCGCAAAGACCGCCTCCATGTCATGTTCGACCAAAAGCATGGCGCATTCGCCGCGCGCGGCCTGAAGTGCCTCGATCATCTGCTGGCTTTCCACATGGCCAAGCCCCGCCATCGGTTCATCCAGCAACAGAAGGCGCGGGCGCTGCGACAGGGCCATCGCAAGCTCAAGCTGCTTCTTTTCGCCATGCGCCAGATCGGCGACCCGCACATCGGCCCGCGCACCCAGGGTGCCCGAGCGGAGGATTTCGGCAACCTCGTCCCAGACTTCGGCGCGGCGGCTGGCGCGGTCAAGGATGCGGAAGTTGCCACCCTCGCGCGCCTGAATGGCAAGGCCCAGATTCTGGCGCACAGTCATGTCATCCAGAAGCGAGGTGATCTGGAAGGTCCGCCCCAGCCCCAGCGCCACCCGTTCGGCCGGCGGCAGGCGGGTCACGTCGCGTCCTGCCAGATGGATGTGGCCGGCGTTCGGAATGATCTCGCCGCAGATCTGGTTGATCAGGGTGGATTTGCCTGCGCCGTTCGGCCCGATCAGCGCGTGAATCTCGCCGGTATCGACGGTCAGGCTGACATAGTCGGTTGCGGTCAGGCCGCCGAAGGTCTTCACCAGACCGGAAATCTCAAGCACATGGCTCATCGCTTGCCTCCCAGCCGGCGGATCAGCGCCATCAGGCCGCCGCGCGTGGTCAGCACCACGATCAGCAGCAGGATGCCGACCGGCAGCATCCAGTGTTCGGTATAGCGCGCCAGCGTGGTTTCCAGCGTGAACAGCACCCCCGCCCCGATGAAGGGCCCGGCCAGCGTGCCGACGCCGCCCAGGATCACCATGATCATCAGCTCGCCCGAGCGTGACCAGTGCATCATGTCGGGCGAGGCAAAGCGCAGGAAGTTCACCATCAGCGCCCCGGCAAGCCCAGCCCCCATGCCCGACAGCACAAAGGCCGCCAGCTTGTAGCGGTAGGTCGAGATGCCCATGGCCGCCATCCGGCGTTCGTTCTGGCGGATGCCGGCGATGATCTGGCCGAAGGACGACTGCACCAGCCGGCGCAGGAACAGGTAATAGGCGGCGGCAAAGCACAGGACGACCCAGTAGAGCGTCGCCTTGTTCTTCATGTCCAGACCCGGCAGGCTGTTGGTGCGCCGCACCATGATGCCGTCCTCGCCGCCATAGGTCTTGAGCGAGATGAAGAGGAAGAAGAACATCTGCGCGAAGGCCAGCGTGATCATGATGAACTGCACCCCGCCGGTGCGCAGCGACATCGCCCCCACCAGCGCCGCCGCAAGGCCCGCCACGATCACCGCCGCCGGCAGGGTGATCAGCATCTGGTCGGTGCCGGGGATCAGCCCCAGGAACGAGGTGCCAGCGTCGAAGTGGTGATAGAGGATACCCACCACATAACCGCCGATCCCGAAGAAGGCCGCGTGGCCAAAGCTGACCATCCCGCCATAGCCCAGGATGAAGTTCAGGCTGGCCGCCGCCATGCCGTAAATCAGCGCCTGACCCACAAGCCTGGTCCAGCTGGTCTGGCCGGTCAGTTCGGCGGCATAGGGCACAAGGGCCAGCAGCAGGAAGACCGCCAGAAGGATAAGATGTTCGCGCTTCATGCCCTACCCCCTTGCCGCGAACAGGCCGCGCGGGCGGACCAGAAGCACAAGCGCCATCATCAGATAAATCCCCATCGACGACACGCCGACACCAAGGGCCTGCGCCTCGGGGCCCGGCATGACCTGTTGCAGAAGGCCCGGCAGGAAGGCGCGCAGCATGGTGTCGAACATGCCCAGCACGATCCCGGCCACGAAGGCCCCCTTGACCGAGCCAACGCCGCCGATCACCACCACGACGAAGGTGGCCAGGATGATCTCATCCCCCATGCCCACCTGCACCGACACGATGGGCGAGGCCATCACCCCCGCCAGCCCCGCCAGCAGCGCGCCCAGCGCGAAGACCGCCGTGTAAAGGCCCTGGATGTTCACGCCCAGCGCCCGCACCATCTGGCGGTTGGTGGCTCCGGCGCGCACCAGCATGCCGACACGGGTCTTGTTGATCAGCAGATACAGCCCCAGCGCCACCGCCAGCCCCACCGCGATCACGAACAGCCGGTAGGTCGGATAGGGCAGCCCGGGCAGAATCTCGACCGAGCCGCTGAAGACATCCGGCACCGAGGTGAACAGCGGCTGGCGGCCGAAGATCAGCACGGTGGACTGGTTGAAGATCAGGATCAGCGCGAAGGTCGCCAGCACCTGATCCAGATGGTCCCGCGCGTAAAGCCGCCGCATCACGCCCAGTTCCACCGCCACCCCGGCGATGGCCGAGGCCGCTAGCCCCGACAGAAGCCCGCCCCAGAACGACCCGGTCTGAATGGCCACCCAGCTGGCCGCAAAGGCGCCGACCATGTACAGCGCGCCATGGGCAAGGTTGATGACCCCCATGATCCCGAAGATCAGGGTCAGGCCGGCGGCCAGAAGGAAAAGCGTGACGCCGTATTGCAGCCCGTTCAGAAGCTGCTCGAACAGAAGGATCATCAGTCCGGCTTTCAGCTAGGGTGTGCCAAGGAAAGGGCCGGACGGGTTCACCGCCCGGCCCGAAGTCGGATCACATCTTGCAGTCGGCGGCGTAGACGTCGCCCACGGCTTCGCGGATCTTTTCCTTGGTCACGATCACCGGATTGCCCGCCGCGTCGGCTTCGATCGCGGTCAGATACCAGTCCTGAACCGGGTGCTGGTTCGGCCCGAAGGCAAAGCTGCCGCGGGTCGAGGTGAACTCGGCCGATTTGATCGCCGCCTGAAGCGCTGCGATGTCGCCGTCGCCGCCCGCCTTCTGCAGGGCCGCGCCGATCAGAAGGCCGGTGTCATAGGCCTGCTGGGCATAGGTGGTCAGCGGCACGTCGGGATGGGCCGCGGTCCAGGCCGCAACCATCGCCTTCGACGCCTCGTTGTCGAAATCAGCGTTCCAGTGGGTGGTGCCGGTCAGACCGACGGCCGCAGGACCGACGGCCTTCAGGATCACGCCGTCATAGGACGGTTCGGACAGCACCATCGGGATCGTGCCCAGAAGGCCCGACTGCTGATACTGCTTCAGGAAGGCGATGCCCTGACCGCCGGGATGGAACTGGAACACCACCTGCGGAGCCTTGTCGCGGATCTGCGCCATCTCGCCGGCAAAATCCGACTGTTCGACACCGGTGTAGATTTCCGTCACCTCACCGCCGAATTCGCGCTTGAAGCCTTCGATGGCGTCCTTGCCGGCCTGATAGTTGGGGGCCAGCGCCACAGCCGTCGTGTAGCCCAGCTTCTTGGCCGCCGCACCCGAGGCTTCGTGCAGGCTGTCGTTCTGCCAGCTGACAACGAAATAGTTCGGATGGCACTTGGCCCCCGCCAGACCCGAGGGCGCGGCGTTCGGGCTGACATAGATCGCGCCGGCGTCCAGCGCCTCGGGCACGACGGCGCCCGATACGTTCGAGAACACGATCCCGGTCAGAAGCTTGATGCCCTCTTCGTTCAGCATGCGGTCAGCCACCTGAACCCCGGTGTTCGGGTCGCGGCCGTCATCTTCGACCACCAGTTCATAGGCTGCACCCGAGGCATCCAGCCCCAGCGCCAGACCGTCGCGAATCTGTTCGCCCAGATAACCCGCAGGGCCCGACAGCGTGGTGATCACACCGATCTTGGTGCCGTCGGCAAAGGCCGGAACCGCCATGGCGGCCAGAAGGCTCGCGGTGGTCAGAAGTCTTTTCATGTCATTCTCCCGGTTATCAATGGAATCTTGTTCTTGTTGTCGGTCGCAGTCTGACAGGCTTGAAAATTATTTCAAGCCTAAAACATCTACAGCTTCACCCAACCCGCCGGAGGCTTCTTGCCGGGGTGAAGTTCGCCGCAGTTCGGGCAGGTGCGCAGCTTTTCGTCGGCGTAGAAGGCGGCGTAGATCGGCGGCAGGTCATCGACGATGGATTCAAGGTCCACCTCGGCGCGGTGAACGCGGGCGTTGCAGGCAAAGCAGTACCATTCGATGGCATCCAGCGCGCCTTCAGGCCGCGCCGGTTCGATCACCAGCCCGATCGAGCCTTCCTGCGGACGCTGCGGGGAATGGCGGATATGGGCGGGCAGCAGGAAGATGTCGCCCTCGCGGATCGGCACGTCATAGAACTCGCCGGTGCCGGTGTCGTGCAGCTTCAGAAGCATGTCGCCCTTAAGCTGGTAGAAGAACTCCTCCACCGGGTCGTCGTGATAGTCGCAGCGCTCGTTCGGGCCGCCGACCACGGTCACCATCAGCCCGGCATCCTTGAACACCAGCTGGTTGCCGACCGGCGGCTTCAGCAGGTGTTTGTGATCGTCGATCCACTTCTGGAAGTTGAAGGCAGCTAGCCGCGTCATCGGGTCCTCCGCAGGGTCAGGCCAGTTTCAGGCCACAGGTTTCGAATGCAAGTTCGGTCAGGCGCTTTTCTTCGTCCGTCAGTTCCAGACAGGGCGGCCGCACCCGGCCGCCGGTCTGGCCCAGCAGGCCCTGCCAGTATTTCTGATGCGCATGGGGTTTTTCCGCCGGCCGGGTCGATTTCAGCGCATGGCGCACCGGGTCCAGGCTGTCGCGGATCGCCCGCGCCTCATCCGCCCGGCCGGCAAAGGCCGCATCGGTATAGGCCCGCATCCGCCGGTCGGCCGCCGTCTGCAGCAGGTAGGGCGGCGAGGAACACAGATAAAGCCGCCAGTTCAGTTCCAGGATGTTGTCCAGCCATTCCTCTTCCGAGGCGGTCGAGACGATCATCCGGTCCGACGCCAGCCGCGAAAGCTCGGCATACATCGGGCGGGGGGTAGAGTACTTGATCGCCACGACATTCTCGATATCGGCCAGCCGGTTGCACAAGGCCGGGCTCATCAGATAGCCGCTGTCGGGATGCGACCACAGCGCGATACCGATATCGACCTTGCCGGCGATGGTTTCGTAATAGCGGATCAGCGTTTCATCCTGCGCCTTGTAGAAATGCAGGACCGGAGCATGGACCACGATGTAATCCGCCCCGCAGGACTGCGCGTGGCGGGCCAGGTCGATCACCACATCCATGTTCTGATCCGAACAGGACATGATCGTTTGCGCCCGGTCGTCCGCCGCCCGGACAGCGAGATCGAAGGCGCGCTTGCGCTCCTCCAGCGACATGGCGAAGAATTCGCCCTGTTTGCCGGCGATGAAGAACCCGTCGATCCCCAGATCGTCGATCCAGTGGTTCATGTTGGCGGTGAAGCCCTCTTCATCCATCGACAGGTCGTCGCGGAACGGCATCAGCGCCGCCGCCCAGATGCCCTTCATGTGGGCGAAGGCGTGTGCCTTGGCGTCCTTGCGGGTATATTTCACGGCTTGGCTCCTGAAACGGTCGGCTCGGTGTCCAGTTCCATCCGGTGCGAGATGGTCTTGGTCACGGTGTAATGATGCAGCCCCTCGGCCCCGCCCTCGCGCCCGTGGCCCGAGTACTTGACGCCGCCGAAGGGCACCTCGGCTACGCTGGCCTCAAGCGTGTTGATCGACAGGTTGCCGGCCTCTATCCCGCTGGTCAGGCGGTCCACATTCGCCGCCGAATGGGTGAAACCATAGGCGGCAAGGCCGAAGGGCAGCGCATTGGCCTGCGCGATGGCCTGATCCAGATCGCGCACCGGGTTGATGATGGCGATGGGGCCGAAGGGTTCCTCGCGCATCACGCGGGCGTCGGGCGGCACATTGGCCAGCACCGTCACCGGAAAGAAATAGCCAGGCCCATCGGGGCGGGTGCCGCCGCACAGCACCTCGGCCCCCTTGGCGCGGGCATCCTGCACCAGCGCCTCCAGCGCGGCGATCCGGCGGTGGTTGGCCACCGGCCCCATCTCGGTCACCGGGTCCAGCCCGTTGCCCATGCGCACGGCACGGGCGCGGGCGACGAAGGCGCGGGTAAAGGCCTGGTGCGAGGGTTCCATCACGAAGAACCGGGTAGGCGAGGTGCAGACCTGCCCGGAATTCCGCGCCTTGCGCACAGCCGACATATGGCCGGCCGCCACCGGATCGACATCGTCGCAGACGATCACCGGGGCATGGCCGCCCAGTTCCATCAGCACCGGCGTCATCGCCCGCGCCGCCATCTCGGTCAGGTGAATGCCCACGCTGGTCGAGCCCGTAAAGGCCACGACGCGCACGCGATCCTGCGGGATGAGATAGCCGGAAATCTCGGCCGGATGGCCGAAGACCAGGTTCAGCACCCCCGCCGGCAGCCCGGCATCCTGAAAGGCGCGGGCGATATGTATGGCGCCCGCCGGCGTTTCCTCGGCCGCCTTCAGGATGATCGAGCATCCTGCCGCCAGCGCCCCCGCCACCTTGCGCGCGGGCTGGCTGAGCGGGAAGTTCCACGGCGCAAAGCCGGCCACGATGCCGGCCGGTTCCCGCACCACACTATAGCGGATGCCGGGGGCCGAGGGCACGACATGGCCGTAAAGCCGCTGCGCCTCACCCGCGTCCCATTCGAAGAACTCCGCCCCGCGGATCACCTCCATCCGCGCCTGCACCAGCGGCTTGCCGTTTTCCATGGTGATCGAAGGCGCAATCTGCGCCCCCCGTTCGCGCAGAAGGGCGGCGGCGCGCAGGATGATTTCGGCGCGGGTGCGGGGGGCGGTGCGGCTCCAGACCCGGAACCCGCGCTCGGCCGCTTCCAGCGCGTCGTCCAGTTCCGCCCGGCCCGCCACGGGCAGACGGCCGATCTCGGCTTCGGTCGCGGGGTTCAGGACGGGCAGGCTGTCTGAGGTCTTGCGCCAGCGGTTGTCGATGAAAAGCTGCAGGTCAGGATAGTCGGTCATCGCGGGCCTTTGGATTGCGTCCTGCCATTAAGGCCCGCTGGCATATTGAAAGCAAATGAAGTATCAGAACCCAGATATTCCAATTGGTGATATCAGGATGCCCCGCCTTCCGCGCCTTGAAACCCATCTAAGCCTGCGCCACCTGACGCTGATCGACGCCATCGCCCGCGAGGGCACCCTTCTGGGCGCATCGCAAAGCGTCGGCCTGACGCAATCGGCCGTCACCAAGGCCCTGCAGGAGGCCGAGGCCACCCTTGGCACGCGGCTGTTCATCCGCACCAACCGGGGCGTGCAGACCACGCAGGCCGGTGAGGTTCTGGTGGCCCATACCCGGCTGGTCCTGACCCAGTTGCGCCATGCGGGTCAGGAACTTGAGGACTTGGCCTCGGGCTCGGGCGGGCGG
>JACZKR010000492.1 GCA_014859945.1 Paracoccaceae bacterium
GCCGAAAACGGCGCGACGAAGGGCCCCTTCTCGGAAGCCGACCTGTCGGCGATGGCCGCCTCGGGCAGCCTGACCCGCGCCAGCATGGTCTGGGCCGCCGGTCAGGACGGCTGGAAGCCCGCCGCCGAGACCGAACTGGCGCGGCTTTTCGCCATGGTGCCCCCGCCGCCCCCGCCGGGCGTCTGAGCCATGGCCGTCGCCGAGGAACACCGCTGGCCCTGCAGCCAGTGCGGCGCCGACCTGCGCTTTGCCCCCGGCCAGACCGAGCTGCGCTGCGACCATTGCGGGCATCTGGAAACCATCCCGCAGGCCGCCGCGCCGAAAAAGGCCCGCGCCCTGGGCGAGATCGACCTTGCGCGCGGGCTGGCCGATGACCTGCCCGCCGGGGCCGAGGAAGAGGTGCGTTCCACCTCCTGCCCGTCCTGCGGCGCGGTGGTTGAGTTTCAGGGCGCCGCCCACGCCACCGAATGCCCGTTCTGCGCCACCCCCGTCGTCATCGACACCGGCAGCCACCGCCGGCTGAAACCGCAGGCGCTGGTGCCGTTCCAGCTGTCCGAAGAACAGGCCCGCGACCGGCTCAGCCAGTGGCTGGGCGGGCTGTGGTTCGCGCCCAACCGGCTGCTGGAATTCACCCGCAAGGGCCGGGCGATGGCCGGCATCTATGTGCCCTACTGGACCTTCGACGCCGATACCGCCAGCCGCTACACCGGCCAGCGCGGCGACTATTATTATGAAACCCGCACCGTCACCGTGACGGTGAACGGCAAGCGCGAACAGCGGCAGGAACGGGTGCGCCACACCAGGTGGAGCCGCGCCTCGGGCCGGGTTTCCCGGCGCTTTGACGATGTGCTGGTGATGGCTTCCACCTCGATCCCGCCGCATCTGGGCAATGCCCTGTCGAACTGGGATCTGGCGCAGCTTGCCGCCTATGCCCCCGAATACCTCGCCGGCTTCCGGGCCGAGGGCTACACCGTCGCGCTGGCCGACGGCCACGCCCGCGCCCGCGACCGGATGGAGCAGGTGATCGACGGCGACGTGCGCCGCGACATCGGCGGCGATGAACAGCGGGTGGACGGGATTGATACCGACTGGCGGGACGAAACCTTCAAGCATGTCCTCTTGCCGGTCTGGATGGCGGCCTACAAATACGGCGGCAAAAGCTATCAGTTCCTGGTCAACGGCCAGTCCGGCGAAGTGCGCGGCGAACGACCCTACAGCGTCTGGAAGATCGCCTTCGCCGTCCTGATCGCCGCCATCGTCATCGGTGCCGGGGTGTATCTGAGCCAGAACAGCTAGCACCGGCGCAGGGGGCGTGTTCACACGAACCCCGACCGGCACGCCGCGGCTCCCTCCCCGCGCCCGGCGAAGGTGCGTGCAAGCACGCACCCTACCGCCCGCGCCAGGCGCCCCCGTTCCAGCAAGGTGCGTCCTCCCCCGTAGGGTGCGTGTTCACACGCAC
>JACZKR010000493.1 GCA_014859945.1 Paracoccaceae bacterium
TGCTAGGCTGCACTCGCCCCTGCCTGCGGATTGCGCGCGATGACAGACCTGCTGACGGCCGAAGACCTTGCCATTCCCGACCTGCCCGTTCACGGATCCGTTCCCGGAGAGGTCAGCTTCACCTATTCCCACCCCGGGCAATCGGCCTTCCGCCGCGCGCTGATCCGCGCGGTCGAGGGCGCCAACGGCCAGCCGATGCTGCGGCGCCTGTATCTGGACTGGCGGGCCAACCCGCGTGAGGGTGAGACGGTCTTTGCCGCCGCCCTGCGGCTTTTGCGGCTGGAACTGCGCCTGCAGGGTGCGGCCATCGCCGGGGTGCCGCGCGAGGGCGGGCTTCTTCTGGTGGCCAACCATCCTTTCGGCATCGTGGACGGGCTGATGATCGGCCATCTGGGCATGCAGTTGCGCCGCAATGTCCGCATCCTGACCAACAGCCTTCTGTGCCGGCCGCCCGAGCTGGCGCGGCATCTTCTGCCCGTCGATTTTTCCGGCACGGCCGAGGCGCGGCGCCTGTCGGGCGAAACCCGCCGCCGGGCGGCGCAGGCGCTGGCGATGGGCGAGGCGGTGGCGATATTCCCTGGCGGCGGCGTGGCCACGGCCAACCGGCCGGTCACCGGCAGGGCGGTGGACAGTGCCTGGCATCCCTTCGCGGGACGGCTGGCCGTGCTGCCCGGCGTCACCACCCTGCCGCTGCATTTTTCCGGCCAGAATTCCCGCCTGTTCCAGATCGCCAGCCATCTGTCCTATGCGATGCGCGTGGCCCTGATCTTTCACGAGACGCGCCGCCTGATGGGCCGGCGGGTCGCGGTGACGGTGGGGGAGCCGCTGTCGGCGGCAGCGCTGGCCACCCTGCCGCGGGCCGAGGTGACGGATGTCCTGCGGCGGCGCACCATGGAACTTGCCGGCGGGGGTGGCGACCCCGATGAGGTCTTTGTCTGGCCCGCCCATATCCGCTGGTAGCGCGCTTGCCTTCGCCCGGCGGCCCGGCCAAGGTGGCGGCAGGGGGGCAAGATGTCGAAGATCATCATCAGCTGCGCCATCACCGGGTCGATCCACACCCCGTCGATGTCGCCCTATCTGCCGGTGACGGCAGAGGAAATCGCCGCCAGCGCCATCGGTGCCGCCGAAGCCGGCGCAGCGATCCTGCATCTGCACGCGCGCGACCCGGCGAACGGCCGCCCCTCGGCGGCGCCCGAACACTGGATGGGCTTTCTGCCGCGCATCAGGGCCGCGACCGATGCCGTCATCAACATGACAACCGGCGGCAGCGCGGTAATGACGCTGGAGCAGCGGCTGGCCGCGCCCCTGATGGCCGCACCCGAGATGTGCAGCCTGAACATGGGCTCGATGAATTTCGCGCTTTATCCGATGCTGGGCAAGGACCGCGTCTGGAAGCATGACTGGGAAGAACCCTTCCTGCGCAATTCCGACGATCTGGTCTTCAAGAACACCCCGCGCGACATCGAGGGCGTGCTGCGCCTGATGGGGGCCGAGCGCGGCGCGCGGTTCGAGTTCGAATGCTATGACGTGAGCCACCTCTACATGCTGGCGCATTTCCGCGACCGCGGGCTGGTGGCGGGCCGGGTCTTCCTGCAGTTCGTCATGGGGGTTCTGGGCGGCATTGCCGCCGATCCGGCGCATCTGATCCATCTGAAGGAAACCGCCGACCGGCTGTTCGGGGCCGACTATGCCTTTTCGGTGTTGGCGGCCGGGCGCAGCCAGATGGCTTTGGCCGCGATGTCGGCCGGGATGGGCGGCCATGTGCGGGTGGGGCTGGAGGACAACCTTTACATCGCCAAGGGTGAGCTTGCGGTGTCGAACGCGCAGCAGGTGGCAAAGGTGCGCGGCATCGTCGAGGCTTTGGGCCGCAGCATCGCCACTCCGGCCGAGGCGCGGGCGATGCT
>JACZKR010000494.1 GCA_014859945.1 Paracoccaceae bacterium
TATCCCACGGGGGTCCGGGGGTGTGAAACCCCCGGGGGCCGGCCAGAAGGAACACCGCATGACCCAGACCCGTGTCGCACTTGTCACCGGCGCCTCGCGCGGGCTTGGCGCGGCGCTGGCCGAGCAGCTGGCGCTGCGCGGCTGGCATGTGGTGGCCGTCGCCCGCACCGTGGGCGGGCTTGAGGAACTGGATGACCGGGTGAAGGCCGCAGGCCTGCCGGGCAGCGGCGGGCTGACGCTGGCGCCGATGGATGTCACCAGTGACGATGCCATGCGCCATCTCTGCCGGTCCATCCATGACCGCTGGGGCGGCCTTGCGCTCTGGGCCCATGCGGCGGTGCATGCGGCCCCTCTGGCGCCGATGGGGTCGGTCGATGGCAAGGACATGGAGAAATCCATCGCCACCAATATCCGCGCCACCGCCGGGCTGATCCCGCTGGTCGAACCGCTGTTGCGGGCGCATGAGGGCACGGCGCTGTTCTTTGACGATCCCCATGGCGGCGAGAAGTTCTTCGGCGCCTATGGCTCGACCAAGGCCGCCCAGATCGCCATGGCGCAAAGCTGGCAGGCCGAAGGCGTCCGCACCGGCCCGCGCGTGGTCATCGCCCGGCCCGGCCCGATGCCCACCGCCACCCGCGCGCGGTTCCACCCCGGCGAAGACCGCAGCGCGCTCTCCGACACCCGCACCGAAGCCACGGCGATCCTGAACGCGCTCTGACAGGGCGGCCGGTGCCCCGGCCCGTTTTCCCAAACACCCCGTAGGGTGCGTGCCTGCACGCACCGCCGCTGCCCAAGGTGCGTGTGAACACGCACCCTACGCCACGCGCGCCGCCAGAATCTCTGCGCCGATGCGGTGGCTTTCCAGCCGCGCCGCGTGGTCGTGGATCATGCCCGTCACCATCACCTCATCGGGCCGGTGCCGCGCGATCAGCGCGTCCAGCTGCCGCGCCACGGTGTCGGGGCTGCCCACGGCGGCACAGCCCAGCACCCGCTCCACCTCGGCCAGCATCGCCCCGGGCACCTCTGACAGATCGCCGGTCGGGCGCGGCAGGGGCCCGGGCCGGCCCAGCCGCAGCCGGGCAAAGGCCAGCACCTGCGAGGACCGCAGATATTCCGCCTCGGCATCGGTCGCGGCGGCGCACAGGCCTACTGCCATCATGAAATGCGGCGCCTCCAGCCATTGCGAGGGGCGGAAGGTCTGGCGATAGGTCTCGGCCGCCTCCTCCAGATGATCCGGCGCAAAATGGCTGGCAAAGGCATAGGGCAGGCCCAGCCAGGCCGCCAGCTGCGCGCCGTAAAGGCTTGATCCCAGGATCCACACCGGAACCCCGGTGCCCTCGCCGGGAATGGCGCGCACGCGGGCCTGCGGCTCGGGGGCGTCGAAGTAGCCCAGAAGCTCGACCACATCCTCGGGGAAGCGGTCGGACGCCTCCATATGCCGGCGCAGGGCGCGGGCGGTGGCCATGTCGGTGCCGGGCGCGCGGCCAAGGCCCAGGTCGATCCGGCCGGGAAACAGCGTGGCCAGCGTGCCGAAAGCCTCGGCCACCTGCAACGGCGCATGGTTGGGCAGCATGATGCCCCCCGCCCCCACCCGGATCCTGCGGGTGCCGGCGGCGACATGGCCGATGGCCACCGCCGTTGCCGCGCTGGCGATGCCGGGCATGTTGTGATGCTCGGCCAGCCAGAAGCGGTGATAGCCCCAGCCCTCGGCATGGGCGGCAAGATCGCGCGAGTTGGCCAGCGCATCGGCCGCGCTGCCGCCCTCGGGGATCGGCGAAAGATCGAGAAGCGAGAAATGTTTCATCCCGCCAAGATAGGCGCCCCACGCGCCGGGCGGAAGGTGCCGGCGCGGAAGCCCGCCATGCGGCGCCGTCTGAAGCGCGACGCGAGAAGAGTTTTCGGCGAAAACTCTTCGGCCCCCGAAAATTCTTCGCCGAAGAATTTTCCCGCGCGCCATGGAAAAGGCCGGGGTTTCCCCCGGCCCTGACCTACTCGGCGGCTGTGGCGGCCGGGTTGTTCGGATGGGTCTGCCAGTTGGCGTAATCGCCCACCGGGCGGCCGGTGCGCGGGTCCATCCAGCCTTTCGGTTTTTCGACCATGGTGATGCAGTTCTCGACCGGGCAGACATTGACGCAGAGGTTGCAGGCCACGCATTCCTCGTCCTTCACGCTGAAGACGCGGTCGGGCGACATGGCGATGGCCTGATGGCTGGTATCCTCGCAGGCGGCATAGCAGCGGCCGCATTTGATGCAGGCATCGGTGTCGATCTGGGCCTTGGTGACGTAGTTCAGGTTCAGGTCCTGCCACTCGACGAAATTCGGCACGGCGCGGCCCACCAGATCGTCCAGCGCCATGCCCTTTTCGTCCAGATACTGCGACAGGCCCGAGATCATCTCCTGCACGATCTTGAAGCCATAGGTCATCGCCGCCGTGCAGACCTGCACATTGCCGGCCCCCATCGCCAGAAACTCGGCCGCATCGCGCCAGGTCGTCACCCCTCCGATGCCGGAAATCGGCAGGCCGCGGGTTTCGCCGTGGCGGGCAATCTCGCCCACCATGTTCAGGGCGATGGGCTTTACCGCCGGACCGCAATAGCCGCCGTGGCTGCCCTTGCCGTCGATCATCGGGAAGGGTGAGAAGTTGTCCAGATCGACGTTGGTCACCGATTTGATGGTGTTGATCAGGCTGACCGCATCGGCGCCGCCGCGTTTTGCCGCCATCGCCGGCGGCAGGATCGAGGTGACATTGGGCGTCAGCTTCACGATGCAGGGCATGCGCGAATACTGCTTCACCCAGCGCGTGACCATCTCGATGTATTCGGGCACCTGCCCCACCGCGCTGCCCATGCCGCGTTCGGCCATGCCATGCGGGCAGCCGAAGTTCAGCTCCACCCCGTCGGCCTCGGTATCCTCGATCGCCTTGAGGATGTCCTTCCAGTAGTCTTCCTCACAGGGGACCATCAGGCTGATCACCAGCGCGCGGTCGCGCCATTTGCGCTTGACCTCCTTGATCTCGCGCAGGTTCACCTCCAGCGGGCGGTCGGTGATCAGTTCGATGTTGTTCAGCCCCAGAAGCCGGCGGTCCGCCCCCCAGATCGCGCCATAGCGCGGGCCCGAGACGTTGACGATGGGCGGCCCTTCGCTGCCCAAAGTCTTCCAGACCACGCCGCCCCAGCCGGCCTGAAAGGCACGCTCGACGTTATACTGCTTGTCCGTGGGCGGGGCCGAGGCCAGCCAGAACGGGTTGGGGGATTTGATGCCGATGAAATTCGAAGCAAGATTGGCCATGTGCGTTTCTCCGTTGGGTGCGTGAGGTCACGCACCGTCCCCCGTCAGGCTGGCATGGATGTCTTCGGCCGCGTCGCGGCCCTCTTTCACGGCGGTCACCGTCAGGTCGTCGCCGCCTTCCGCGCAGTCGCCGCCGGCCCAGACCCCGGGCAGGCTGGTGCGGCCGAAGGCATCGACGGCGATCTTGCCGCCCGACAGCGCCAGCCCGGCAGGCACGCCCTGCAGGCTTTGGCCGATGGCCTTGAACACCTGATCGGCCTTCAGGCGGAAGGTCTCGCCGGTGCCTTTCAGGCCCTCGGGGGTTTCGGCCATGTATTCGAATTCAACCTCGGTCACCGCGCCGTTGCCGTGAACCGCCTTCGGCGCGGCATGGGTGACGATGCGCACCCCCGTGCTGGTGGCGTGTTCCTGTTCATAGCCCGAGGCCGACATCTTTTCCTGACCCCGGCGATAGACGATGGTCACGTTCTCGGCCCCCAGAAGCCGCGACTGCACGGCGGCATCCACCGCCGTCATGCCGCCGCCGATCACCACCACGTCGCGGCCGATGGGCAGGGTGGATTTGTCGGCGGTCTGGCGCAGGCCGGCGATGAAATCGACCGCGTTCGCCACGCCGTCCTTTTCCTCACCCGCGGCCCGCAGCGCGTTCACGCCCGCCAGACCGATGGCCAGGAACACCGCGTCATAGGCGGCCTGCAGGCCCTCCAGCGTCAGCTCACGCCCCAGCGCCCGGCCGGTTTCCACCCGGATGCCGCCGATCTGCAACAGCCAGTCCACCTCGGCTTGCGCGAAGTCGTTCGGCGCCTTGTAGCTGGCGATGCCGTATTCGTTCAGGCCCCCCGCCTTGGGGCGCGCGTCATAGACCACCACGTCATGACCCTTCATCGCCAGACGGTGCGCGGCGGCCAGACCGGCCGGCCCCGCCCCCACCACGGCCACCGAAGTGCCCAAGCCCTCGGCCCGCGCGAACGGATGCACCCCCTTCGCCATCAGCGTATCGGTGGCAAAGCGTTGCAGCCGGCCGATTTCCACCGGCTTGCCCTCGGCCACCTCGCGCACGCAGACCTCTTCGCACAGGGTCTCGGTCGGGCAGACGCGGGCGCACATGCCGCCCAGGATGTTCTGCGAGAAGATCGTCCGCGCCGCCGCCTCGGGCGTGCCGGTGGCGATCTGGCGGATGAACAGCGGAATGTCGATCGAGGTCGGACAGGCCGTCATGCAGGGCGCGTCATGGCAGAAATAGCAGCGATCCGCCGCCACCCGTGCCTCATGCGCGTCAAACGCGGGTTCCAGATCCGAGAAGTTGTCGTGATAGGCCTGCGCGGGCAGGCGGCCGGACACGACGCCGGGCGTCAGCGGGCTGTTGGTCATCATACCTCCGTGGCGAGCATTCCGCTTGCTTCTGATTACCGCCAGCGTGGCACGGGTCTGATTTTTTATCAAACGGTAAATTTCCGCCGGAAGCCAAAAGCGCTTCGGGGGCTTTTGTCCGGGGTGTCTGTGCCGTATATGTGGGCGACCCAAGGGCAACGGCAGGCATCCGCGGCCCGTGAAATGACGCCAGCAGAGGACGGCATGAGCAAACAGACTTCCGAAGCGGATGTGGCCTTCATCTCCGCGCTTGCAGAGCTTCTGAACAAGAACGACCTGACCGAGCTTTCGGTGAAGCGCGAATATGGCGAGGATGACAGCCTTGAGGTGCGCGTCGTCAAGCAGGCGAACGTGGTAACCGTCGCCGCCCCCGCGCCGGTCTATGCGGCGGCCCCCGCGGCCCATGCCCCGG
>JACZKR010000062.1 GCA_014859945.1 Paracoccaceae bacterium
CCGCCTCGGTCGAGGGGCGCCTGAAGGTGACCGAGAACATCGGCGTCGTGGGCTTCTTCGATGTCGGCCGCGTCGATGCGGTGGGCTTCTTTGACGATGTCGGCGACTGGCACGCCGGCGCGGGGATCGGGCTGCGCTATGCCACGGCGGTGGGGCCGATCCGCCTTGATCTGGCGGTGCCCGCAGGCGGCGATACCGGCGACGGGCTGCAGATTTACGTCGGTCTGGGGCAGGCCTTCTGATGCGCCGCCATATCCTTGCCCTTGCCGTCGCCTTGCTGCCCCTGCCCGTTCTGGCGCAGGAGGATGACCGCAGCTATCTGACCGCGTTTCTGGAGGACAACCTCTCCGGCGCCGGCCGTCAGGTGACGGTGACGGGTTTTGCCGGGGCGCTGTCATCACGCGCGACGATTCAGGAACTGACGATCGCCGATGATCAGGGCGTCTGGCTGACCCTGCGCGATGTGGCGCTGGACTGGAACCGCGCGGCGCTGTTCCGGGGCGAGATCTCGGTGAACGAGCTTTCGGCGGCCGAGATTGAGGTGGCGCGTCTGCCGGTGTCGGAAGATGCCGCGCCCTCGCCCGAGGCGGGCAGCTTCTCGCTGCCCGAACTTCCGGTGTCGGTCACGGTCAGCAAGCTGGCCGCCGCGCGCATTGTTCTGGGTGCGGGCGTTCTGGGCCAGCCGGTCGAGGGGCAGTTGGAAGCCTCAGCCGTGCTGGCGGGGGGTGAGGGCGATGCCCTGCTGCGGCTGGAGCGGATCGACAGCGGACCGGACGGCAGCGTTGCCCTGAAGGCCAGCTATTCGAACTTCGGCCGGCGTCTGGCCATCGACCTTTCGGCCAGCGAAGGGCAGGGCGGCATCGCCGCCACGCTCTTGGGCCTGCCCGGACAACCCGCTGCGGCGCTTGAGATCAAGGGCGACGGGCCGTTCAGCAAGTTCGCCGCCGATGTGGCGCTTTCGACCGATGGCGTCAAACGGCTGGCCGGGCAGATCACGCTGGAGGAAGGCACCGAGGCCACGGGCTTTGCCGCCCGCTTGTCGGGCGATCTGGCACCGTTGTTCCTGCCGGACTACGCCGAGTTCTTCGGCGACGCGGTGGCGCTTGATGTGACGGGGCAGCGGCACGCCGACGGTCGGCTTGACCTGTCGCGCCTGTCGGTGTCGGCCCGGGCATTGGCGCTGAGCGGGGCGCTGGCGCTGGCCCCCGATGGTCTGCCGCGCAGCTTTGACCTGTCGGGCCGGATCGGTCGTGACGATGGCCAGCCGGTACTGCTGCCGCTGACCACCGATCTGCCGGTGCGCATCGACAGCGCCGACCTGTCGGTGGCCTTCGACGCGACCAAGGGAGAGGGCTGGCGGCTGTCGGCCGATGTCGTGGGGCTGGACCGGGCCGATTTCCGGGCGGCGCGTCTGGCGCTGAACGGGTCGGGCCGCATCACCCGCACCACGGCGGGCCGGCAGGTCGGCGCCACCCTGCGCTTTGATGCCGAGGGGCTTTCGCCCACCGATCCGGCGCTGGCCCGTGCCCTGGGCTCGATCCTTTCGGGCGATGCCCTGCTCATCTGGCGCGAGGCGGACGGCGTTCTGGCGGTGCCGCGGCTGCGCTTTGGCGGCGACGGCTATCAGGCCGAGGCGGGCGGCACGATTGCCGGCCTGTCGGCCGATCTTGCGATCAGCGGCAAGGCCAGCGCCGGCATTGACGACATGGCCCGCCTGTCCGGTCTGGCCGGCAGGCCGCTGGGCGGGTCGGGTCAGGTGACGCTGACCGGCAGCGCCAGCCCGCTGACCGGCGCCTTCGACGTGGTGGCCGAGGTCAGGGGCCGTGACCTTTCCGCCGGGATTGCCGAGGTGGACGGCCTTCTGCGCGGCGAAAGCACCGTGGGCCTGTCGGCCCGCCGCGATCAGGCCGGCACCACGCTGCGCAGCCTGACCATCGCTGCCACCAGCCTGAAGGCCGAGGCGACCGGAACGCTGGAAAGCACCGGCAGCGACCTGACCGCCAAGCTGGATTTCAGCGACCTGTCGGTGCTGGGGGGGCGCTATGGCGGCGCCTTGCGGGGCGATGCGCGGCTGACCGGAACGCTGACCGACGCGCGGATCACGCTGGACGCGACGGCGCGGAACCTGCGCGTCGGGCAGGCCGAGGCGGACAAGCTGATCCGAGGCGATTCGGCGCTGACGCTGCGGCTGGTGCTGACCGAAGGCGACATCCGGGTTGAAGAGGCCCGGCTGACCAACCCGCAACTGACGGCCAGCGCCACAGGCGCGATCAACGCCGGCACCCAGCAGCTGGACGTGACGGCCCGGCTGGCCAACCTTGGCCTTCTGCTGCCCGAGTTTCCGGGGCCGCTGACGGTTTCGGGAACCGTCACGCAGGATGCGCAGGGCGTCGGCCTGAACCTGACGGGCACCGGCCCGGGCGGCATTGATGCCCGGGTGACCGGCCAGTTGGCGCCGGACTTTTCGCGCGGCGATCTGGCGCTGAACGGGCGGGCGCAGGCGGCGCTGGCCAATGCCTTCATCTCGCCCCGGGCGGTGCAGGGGGGGCTGGGCTTTGACCTGCGGATGAACGGGCCTTTGGCCCTGTCGTCCGTCACGGGGTCGGTCACGCTGTCGGACGGCCGGGTATCGGACCCCGCGCTGAAATTTGCGCTGCAGAACATCGCGGCGCGGGCCGATCTGGCGGGCGGGCGGGCCAACCTGTCGGCGACGCTGCCGGTTTCGACCGGCGGTCAGGTAGAGGTGCAGGGCACCGTCGGCACCACCGCGCCCTATAGCGCCGATCTGGGCCTTGGCCTGCGGCAGGTCGCGCTGCGCGACCCCGAGCTTTATGAAACCACGGTCAGCGGCGATCTGACCGTCAGCGGCCCGCTGACCGGCGGGGCGCGGATTTCCGGCCGTCTGGCGCTGGGTGAGACCGAGTTGCGCGTGCCCTCGACCGGGTTCGGCGGCGCCGGCGGGATCGAGGATCTGCGGCATTTCTACGAACCGGCCGATGTGCGCGCCACCCGCGCCCGCGCAGGCCTGCTGGGGCAGAAGGCCGATGGATCGCTGCGGTCGGGGCAGGGGGTGTATGGGCTGGATGTCACCATCTCGGCGCCCAATCAGGTCTTCCTGCGCGGCCGGGGTCTGGATGCCGAACTGGGGGGTGAGTTGCGCCTTCTGGGCACCACGGCGGCGGTGGTGCCTTCGGGTGCGTTCGATCTGATCCGCGGCCGGCTGGACATTCTGGGCAAGCGGCTGGACCTGACTGAAGCGCGGCTGCAGATGGAGGGCGAACTGGTGCCCAACATCCATATCGTCGCCTCGACCGAGAATGACGGCATCACCACCGGCATCACCATCGACGGGCCTGCCACCAGCCCGACCGTCAGCTTCACCTCATCGCCCGACATGCCCGACGAAGAGATTCTGGCGCAGCTTCTGTTCGGGCAGAACCTGCAGAATCTGTCGGCCTTCCAGGCGTTGCAGCTTGCCTCGGCCGTGGCCACTCTGGCCGGGCGCGGCGGCGAAGGCATTGTCGGCCGGCTGCGGCAGGGCTTCGGGCTGGACAATCTTGACGTCAAAACCTCGGCTGATGGCGCGGCCGAGGTGACGGCGGGCAAGTATCTGGGCAAGAACCTCTACAGCGAAGTGACCATCGGGCAGGACGGCAAAAGCCAGATCAACCTGAACCTTGATGTCAGCAAGTCGATCACGCTGCGCGGCCGGGCAAGCTCGGACGGGACGGCGGGCATCGGCGTGTACCTTGAGAAAGACTACTAGAGCATATCGCGTTCAATCTGAATCAGATTGAACGCGATATGCTTCAGGTCGCGGCGCCTTCGCGCGGGCTGGCAAGGATTTCCTCGCACAGCCGGCCCAAAGACAGGGCGGCAGCGCCCTGTGCCCAGACCAGATCGCCCCAGGCGTGAATCTCGATGGGCGGTCGGGGCCGGCCGGTCGGGATGATCAGGTTGTCCAGTTCGGCCAGCGTCTCTTCGGCGTAAAGATAGTCATAGCGCATCCGTTCGCCTGAAAGGATGATCAGCGCCGGGTCGAACAGGTTGACCACATTGGCCAGCCCCACCGCCAGATAGCGCCCCGCCCGGCGAAAGATGCTGCGCGCCGTGCTGTTTCCGGCCTTGGCATGCGAGAACAGGCTTTCCAGAAGCACCGTGACGCCCTGCGTTTCACGGTGGCTCCAGTTCAGCGCGGTGGCCGCTTCACGCGCAAGGGCGTAGTCGGCGACATAGGCCTCAAGGCAGCCGCGCTGGCCGCAGCGGCACAGCGCACCGTCCAGTTGCACCTTGGTGTGGCCCAGTTCCATCCCGACATTGCGGACGCCGCGGTAAAGCCGGTGGTTCATGACAAAGCCCATGCCCACGCCATGCTCGATCGTGACCACGGCAAAGTCCGAAATCGCCCGGCCCGCGCCGAACCACAACTCGGCCAGCGCAACCAGATTGGCGTCATTGTCCACAGTGGCGGGCAGGCCCAGCCGCGAGGTGGCCAGCGCCGCCAGCGGCACCGCACGGTCACCCAGGACCGAGGACCACAGCACCAGCCCTTCCGAGAAATCGACGAAGCCCGGCACGCCGATGCCGACACCCGACAGGGTATGCCGCGGCACCCCGGCCCGGGCGCAGACCCGCGACAGCAGCGTTTCCAGATCGTCCAGCAGCTCGCTTGTCCGCATCGGGCCGGGTTGGCGGGGGATGGATTCGTCGGCGATGACATTGCCGGCGAAATCGACGATGACGGCGGTCTGTTCGCGATCCGACAGCTTCATCCCGGCCACGAAATGCGCATTCGCCCGCACGCCCAGAGCCACGGCAGGGCGGCCCCGGCCGGCGTCGGCGTCGCGGTTGGCCTGAACCTCTTCGATCAGCCCGGCGGCAATCAGGTCTGAGGTGATGGTGGTCACCGAGGCCGGGCTGATGCCCAAATCCTTCGCCAGCTGCACGCGCGGCACATGGCCCGCGGCGCGCACCCGTTCAAACACCTGCTGGCGCAGGGGCTTCTGCAACTCGGTCAGCGGCGCGAACAACGGCCCCGCCCCGCGGGTGCCTTCCTGCTGCATCGCTTGCCGGATTGTGGATGACATTATTTCTGCATCTGAAGTTAAGGCTACCCGTTTTTCTGCGATACCACCAGGAATTGCCGCGACGCGGCGAAATCGGGCCGGCATCTGGCCATTTGGGCACAGTGTCGGAGGATTTTTATTTTGACAACTGAATTTAATAGGCGCAACCTGCCGCCGTTACGGCGAATCCGCCGGACCGGCCGGGGAGAGGCCGACACATCGGGAGGATACTATGCGGAATACCTTTCTCGCCGCCGTTCTGGCGGTTACCGGCATTTCTTCTGCCGCGCTGGCCGATGGCCTGACCGTCGGCGTCAGCTGGTCGAACTTTCAGGAAGAGCGTTGGAAGACTGACGAAGCCGCCATCAAGGGCGCGCTTGAAGCTGCCGGTGCCACCTATGTCTCGGCCGATGCCCAGTCGTCCTCGGCCAAGCAGCTTTCCGACATCGAAGCGCTGATGGCGCAGGGCGTGAACGCGCTGATCATTCTGGGTCAGGATACCGCTGCCGTCGTGCCGGCCGTTCAGGCCGCCGTTGATGCCGGCATTCCCGTGATCGCCTATGACCGCCTGATCGAAGACCCGCGCGCCTTCTACCTGACCTTCGACAACGTGGAAGTTGGCCGGATGCAGGCCCGTGCCGTTCTGGCCGCTGCGCCGAAGGGCAACTATGTGATGATCAAGGGCTCGAACACCGACCCGAACGCCGACTTCCTGCGCGGTGGTCAGCAAGAGGTGCTTCAGGCCGCGATCGACGCCGGCGACATCAAGATCGTCGGTGAGGCCTATACCGACGGCTGGCTGCCCGCCAACGCCCAGCGCAACATGGAGCAGATCCTGGTCGAGAACTCGAACGCGGTTGACGCCGTGGTTGCCTCGAATGACGGCACGGCCGGCGGTGTTGTTGCCGCGCTGACCGCGCAGGGCATGCAGGGCATTCCGGTTTCGGGTCAGGACGGCGACCACGCCGCGCTGAACCGCGTTGCAGCCGGTACCCAGACTGTCTCGGTCTGGAAAGACGCGCGCGAACTGGGCAAGGCCGCGGGCGAGATTGCCGTGGCACTGGCCGGCGGCACCGCGCCGGATGCCATCCCGAACGCGGTGAAGTTCACCACGCCCGGCGGGAACGAGATGAACGCCGTGTTCCTGGCGCCGATCCCGGTGACCAAGGACAACCTGTCGGTCGTCGTCGATGCCGGCTGGATCACCAAGGAAGTGCTGTGCCAGGGCGTGACCGCCGGTCCGGCCCCCTGCAACTGATCTGATCCCTGATCAACGAAGGCCCCGGCCGCAATGCCGGGGCCTTCCCGCCAGCACCTGCAAGAGGCCGTCATGTCCGATCCGGCAAGCCATACCCACCCCGAAGGCAGGCGCGGCCTGATACAGATACTCGATATCGACACCCGGCTTCTGGGGATGGTCGGTGCCTTCGTGGTGATCTGCGCCGCCTTCCAGATCTGGACGGGCATCCGCGCCCTTCCCGATTTCAGCTGGAATCCCTTCGCCTGGATCGGCGCCGGGCGGTTCCTGGTGCCGCAGAACACCTTCAACATCGCGGTGCAGACCGTTTCGGTTGCCATCATGGCGGCGGGCATGGTGTTCGTCATCGTGACGCGGCACATTGACCTGTCGGTCGGCTCGCTGATGGCGCTGTGTTCGGCGACGATGGCGGTCTTTCAGACCGAATTCATGCCCAAGACGCTGGGGCTTGGCCTGGAACATCCGCTGACTGCACCGCTGGCGGTGCTGCTGGGTATCCTTGTGGGTGCCGCCGTCGGGGCGTTTCAGGGCTGGCTGATCGGCTATCAGCGCATCCCGTCGTTCATCGTCACGCTGGGCGGCCTGCTGATCTGGAGCCGCGTGGCCTATTTCGTGGCGGGCGGTCAGACCATCGGCCCGCTGGACGGCACTTTCCTGATGCTGGGCGGCACCAACGGCACGCTGGGCGTGGGGCTGTCCTGGGCGCTGGCGGCGATTGCCGCGCTGGGCGCCGGCTGGGCGCTGTGGTCATCGCGCCGGGCCAAGCTGCACCACGGATTTCCGGTGAAGCCGGTCTGGGCCGAGGTCACGCTGATCGGCATTGTCGTCGGCCTGATTGCCGGGTTCACCGCGATCATCAACTCGAACATGGTGCCGCCCGCGCGCCTGAAGCGGTTGTTCGATGCCCGGGGCGAGGTGATGCCCGAAGGCTATACCGAAGCCTACGGCATTCCGATCTCGGTCCTGCTGCTGATCATCGTGGCGCTGCTGCTGACGGTGATGGCGCTACGCACGCGGCTGGGCCGCTATATCTTCGCCACGGGCGGCAACCCCGACGCGGCCGAGCTTTCGGGCATCAACACCCGCCTGCTGACCGTGAAGATCTTTGCGCTGATGGGCGGGCTGTGCGGGCTGTCGGCCGCTGTCGCCTCGGCCCGGTTGTCGAACCACTCGCTGGACATCGGCACGCTGGACGAGTTGCGCGTCATCGCGGCGGCGGTCATCGGCGGCACCGCGCTGGCCGGCGGGTTCGGCACGGTTTACGGCGCGATTCTCGGCGCCCTGATCATGCAGTCGCTACAGTCGGGCATGGCCATGGTGGGGGTGGATGCGCCCTTCCAGAACATCGTCGTCGGGGCCGTGCTGGTTCTGGCCGTGTGGATCGACATTCAGTACCGCAAGCGCAGGGGGATCAAGGTATGACCGGGCGGGGCACCCCTCTAGTCGAGATGCGCGACATCTCGATTTCCTTCGGCGGGATCAAGGCCGTCGATCACGTCTCGATCGACCTTTACCCCGGTGAGGTCGTGGGCCTTCTGGGCCACAACGGCGCCGGCAAATCGACGCTGATCAAATGCCTGTCGGGCGCCTATCAGGCCGACGCGGGCGAGATCTTCATCAACGGCGACAAGGCCACCATCCGCAATCCGCGCGATGCCCGCGCCTACAACATCGAGACGATCTACCAGACGCTTGCGCTGGCCGACAATCTTGACGCCGCTTCCAACCTGTTCCTGGGGCGAGAGCTTATCACCCCCCTGGGCATGGTGGACGACGCGCGGATGGAGGCCGAGACGCGCAAGATCATGGGCCGGCTGAACCCGAACTTCCGCAAGTTCAAGGAACCGGTCAGCGCCCTGTCCGGCGGTCAGCGGCAGTCGGTCGCCATCGCCCGCGCGGTCTATTTCAACGCGAAAATCCTGATCATGGATGAACCCACCGCGGCGCTTGGCCCCCATGAAACCCAGATGGTGGCCGAGCTTATTCAGGAACTGAAGCGGCAGGGGCTGGGCATCTTCCTGATCGAGCATGACATCCACGCCGTGATGGATCTGTGCGACCGGGCATCCGTCATGAAGAACGGGCAACTGGTCGGCACGGTGAACGTGAACGAAGTGACGGATGACGACATTCTCGGCATGATCATCCTTGGAAAGAAGCCGGCAAAGGCAGCCTGATGTATATTGGACTTGATCTTGGAACCTCGGGCCTGAAGGGCGTTCTGATCGGTGACGATCAGACGGTTCTGGCCGAAGCGACGGCATCGCTGGACGTCAGCCGCCCCCAGCCGGGGTGGAGCGAGCAATCGCCGGCCGACTGGATTGCTGCCGCCGAGGCGGTGATGGGCGCGCTGGCCGTTCACGGGCTGGGCAATGTGCGCGGCATCGGCCTGTCGGGGCAGATGCACGGCGCCACGCTTCTGGACCGCAGCGATGATGTGCTGCGGCCCTGTATCCTGTGGAACGATACCCGCAGCCATGCCGAAGCGGCCCGGCTGGACGCTGATCCGCGGTTTCGCGCGGTGTCGGGCAACATCGTCTTTCCGGGCTTCACCGCGCCCAAGCTGGACTGGGTGCGCGCACATGAACCCGCGCTGTGGGACCGCGTGGCGAAGGTTCTTTTGCCCAAGGACTATCTGCGCCTGTGGCTGACCGGCGATCATGTGGCCGAGATGTCGGATGCCGCCGGCACCAGCTGGCTGGATGTGGGCCGGCGCGACTGGTCGGATGACCTGTTGGCGGCGACCGGGCTCAGCCGCGCCCAGATGCCCCGGCTGATCGAGGGCAGCGCGGCTTCCGGCCATCTTCGTGACGTTCTGGCCAACCGCTGGGGCCTGCCGAAAGGCGTGGTTATCGCCGGTGGCGGCGGCGACAATGCCGCGTCGGGCGTCGGCGTGGGCGTGGTGCGCGCGGGTGAGGCCTTTGTCAGCCTTGGCACCTCGGGCGTGCTGTTTGCCGCCAATGACGGCTATCAGCCGGCGCCGGAAACCGCCGTGCACACCTTCTGCCACGCGCTGCCCGGCACCTGGCACCAGATGGGCGTGATCCTGGCGGCGACCGATGCGCTGAACTGGTATGCGCGGCTGGTCGGGCAGGATGCCGCGGCGCTGACCGGGGAGTTGGGCGATCTGGCGGCACCGGGGCGCACGCTGTTCCTGCCCTATCTGGGTGGCGAGCGGACGCCGCTGAACGATGCCGCCGTGCGTGGTGCCTTCATCGGGCTGGAACATGCCACCGACCGCGCCGCCGCCACCCGCGCCGTGCTGGAAGGCGTGACCTTCGCCATCGCCGATTGCCGCGACGCGCTGGCCGCCACCGGAACGCGGCTGGAAAACCTGATCGCCGTCGGGGGCGGTTCGCGGTCGGACTACTGGCTGCGGGCGATTGCGACGGCGCTGGATTGCCCGGTGCAACTGCCGGTCGCCGGCGATTTCGGTGGCGCTTTCGGGGCAGCCCGGCTGGCCCTGATGGCCGCGACCGGCGCGGGCGCCGAGATTGCCACCCTGCCCGCCATTTCCCGCCGGATAGAGCCTGATCCGGCCCTTCGTGACGCATTCGCTGCGGCGCACGCCCGCTATCGCGCTGCCCAAACTGCCATCAGGAGCCTGTGATGACCGATTTCTTCAAGAACATTCCCCAGATCAAATACGAAGGCCCGGAAAGCACCAACGAATTCGCCTTCCGCCATTATGACCCCGATGAAGAGATCCTGGGCAAGCGGATGGAGGACCATCTGCGCTTTGCCGTGGCCTACTGGCACAGCCTGGCCTGGCAGGGCGGCGATCCGTTCGGCGGCCCGACCTTCGAACGCCCCTGGTACGCCGACACGATGGACGCGGCCCGGCTGAAGGCCGATGTCGCCTTCGAGATGTTCGACATCCTCGGCACGCCCTTCTACGCCTTCCACGATCTGGATGCGCGGCCCGAGGGCAAGACCTTTGCCGAATCGAAGCGCAATCTGGAAGAGATCGTCGATTACATCGGCACCAAGCAGACCGACCACAAGGCCAAGCTGTTGTGGGGCACGGCGAACATGTTCACCCACCGCCGCTGGATGGCCGGTGCGGCCACCAACCCCGATCCCGAGGTCTATGCCTATGCCGCGGCCACGGTGAAGACCTGCCTTGACGCCACGCTGAAGCTGGGCGGCCAGAACTATGTGCTGTGGGGCGGTCGTGAGGGTTATGAGACGCTTCTGAACACCGACCTGAAGCGCGAACGCGCACAGGCCGGCCGCTTCCTGCAGCAGGTGGTCGAATATGCCCACAAGATCGGTTTCAAGGGCACCATCCTGATCGAACCGAAGCCGCAGGAACCTTCGAAGCACCAGTATGACTATGACGTGTCCACGGTTTACGGCTTCCTCAAGGACTTCGGGCTTGAGAAGGAAGTGAAGGTGAACATCGAGCAGGGCCACGCCATTCTGGCCGGCCACAGCTTTGAACATGAAATCGCGACCGCCGCGGCGCTGGGGATCTTCGGGTCGATCGACATGAACCGGAACGATTACCAGTCCGGCTGGGATACCGACCAGTTCCCGAACAACCATGCCGAAGTCGCGGTGGCCTATTACGAGATTCTGCGCGCGGGCGGCTATACCACGGGCGGCACCAACTTTGACGCCAAGGTGCGGCGCCAGTCGCTGGACCCGGCCGATCTGATTCTGGCCCATGTCGGCGGGATGGATACCTGCGCCCGCGGCCTGCGCGCCGCCGCCTATATGCTGGAGGACGGCCCGCTGGAAGCCGCCCGCAACGCCCGCTATGCCGGCTGGGATCGCGAAGGCGCAAAGGCCATGCTGGCGCAGCCGCTGGACGTGATCGAGAAGGCGGTGATCGACAACAACATCAACCCGCAGCCGCGCTCGGGCCGGCAGGAGCGGCTTGAGAATCTGTGGAACCACTACCTCTGAGCGGAGACCGCAGGCAGAACGCAAAGGGCGGCCACCGGGCCGCCCTTTTCATTCAGAACGCCAGCAGGCGGTCGCCGTCTTCATCCCTGATCCGGCTGGGCAGGCCCATCGTGTTCAGAAGGTTGATGAAGGGCTTGGGGTCCAGTTCCTCGACATTGGCCATGGTGCCTACGTCCCAGGTGCCCTCGGCAATCAGCAGCGCGGCGGCAACGGGGGGCACGCCGGCGGTATAGCTGATGCCCTGGCTGCCCACCTCTTCATAGGCTTCCTTGTGGTCGGCGACGTTGTAGATCAGCACTTCACGCGGCTTGCCGTCCTTCACGCCGCGGATGACATCGCCGATGCAGGTCTTGCCGGTATAGCCGGGGGCAAGGCTGGCCGGGTCGGGCAGCACGGCCTTGACGACCTTCAGCGGCACAACCTCTTGCCCCTCGGCGGTCTTCACCGGCTTTTCCGACAGAAGGCCCAGATTCTTCAGCACGGTGAAGACGTTGATGTAATGGTTGCCGAACCCCATCCAGAAGCGCACATCGGCCTGCGGATAGCGGGCCGAAAGGCTGTGCACCTCATCATGGCCGGTCAGATAGGCCTTCTGGTCGCCGACGACCGGCAGGTTCCAGAGCTGACCCACCTCGAACATCCGGTTTTCCTGCCAGGCACCCTTCTGCCAGGAATAGACGGTGCCGGTGAATTCGCGAAAGTTGATTTCGGGGTCGAAGTTGGTGGCGAAATACTTGCCGTGGGAACCGGCGTTGATGTCAACGATGTCGATGGAATCGATCCGGTCAAAGCAGGTGTCCTCGGCCACCCGCGCCCAGGCGTTCACCACGCCGGGATCAAAGCCGATGCCAAGGATCGCCGTCACGCCGGCCGCCTTGCAGCGGTCGCGGCGTTGCCATTCATAGTTGCCATACCACGGCGGCGTTTCGCAGATCTTGGCCGGGTCTTCGTGAATGGCGGTGTCCATATAGGCCGCGCCGGTTTCGATGCAGGCCTCAAGCACCGTCATGTTCACGAAGGACGATCCGACGTTGATGACGATCTCGGCCCCGGTCTGGCGGATCAGGCCGGCCACCTCGGCGGTGGACAGCGCGTTGACGGCATGGGCGCGGAATACGCCGGGCACCTTCATGGCACCCTTCTCCTGCACGCCCGCGATGATCGCCTCGGCCTTGGCCCTGGTGCGGCTGGCGATATGCAGGTCGCCCAGCCTGTCGTTATGTTGCGCGCATTTGTGGGCCACGACCTGCGCGACGCCGCCGGCGCCAATGATCAGCACGTTCCGTTTCACTTCGAACCGTCTCCTTTAAGGACAGAGGGAAGGGAGAGTCTCAGCCGAGGCTGCTCTCATAATCGGCATAGCCGAATTCGCGGGCGACGGTCAGCGAACCGTCCAGTTCCCGAACCACGATGGACGGCATCTTGACGCCGTTGAACCAGTTCTTCTTGACCATGGTGTAACCGGCGGCATCGGCGATCGACAGCCGGTCGCCCACGTTCAGCGGGGCGGGAAAGCTGAACTCGCCAAAGATATCGCCGGCCAGACAGGACTTGCCGCAGATCATGTAGGGATGATCGCCGGCGGTTTCCATCTTGCCGGCCTGACGGTAGATCAGCAGGTCCAGCATATGCGCCTCGACCGAACTGTCGACGACGGCCAGATCCTTGCCGTTGTTCAGGATGTCCAGCACCGTGACCTCAAGGCTGGCGCAGTTGGTGATCGCGGCCTCGCCGGGTTCCAGATAGACCTGCACGCCGAAGCGGTTGGCAAAGGCCTTCAGCCGCGCTGCCAGCCGGTCCACCGGATAGCCTTCGCCGGTGAAGTGGATGCCGCCGCCAAGGCTGACCCATTTCAGCCGCGACAGCAGGGCGCCGAATTCATCCTCGATCCGGGACAGCTGGCGGTCGAACAGGTCGAAATCGGCATTCTCGCAATTGTAGTGGATCATGAAGCCGGAAATCCGGTCCATCACCCGTTCGATCCTTGCCGCGTCCCATTCGCCCAGCCGGCTGAAGGGGCGGGCCGGGTCGGCAAGGTCGAACCCGCTGGTCGAAAACCGCGGGTTCAGGCGCAGGCCGCGGGCGATGCTGGCCGACTGGTTGTCGAAGCGTTCCAGCTGCCCGATCGAGTTGAAGATGATCTTGTCGGCATAGCCGACCGCCTCTGCAATCTCATGATCCGACCAGGCGACCGAATAGGCGTGGGTTTCACCGCCGAACTTCTGCCGTCCCAGCCGCAGCTCATACAGCGAGGATGAGGTGGTGCCATCCATGTGCTGCCGCATCTGGTCGAACACCGGCCAGGTGGCAAAGCATTTCAGCGCCAGCAGCGTCTTTGCCCCCGATCCTTCGCGCAGCCGGTCCATGATCGCCATATTGCGCGCCAGCTTTGCGCGGTCGATCAGGTAATAGGGCGTCTGGATCATGGGCCAATCCCCCGGGGCCAAGGACAGCGAAGTGGCGCAAATAGGGCCATCCCCCCCGCGATGCAAGACCCTGCCGTGAAACGGTTTGATGACAGGGCGGGCGGCCCGCAAGAAAGCCGCGCGCGAGCGGACCTTTAGCCGATCCGCCCGCGCTGACCGCCGGTCTGCCCCCGGTCCATCAGAAGCTGATCCAGCAGGACGCAGGCCATCATCGCCTCGCCCACAGGGACGGCGCGGATGCCGACGCAGGGGTCGTGCCGGCCCTTGGTGATCAGGTCGATTTCGGTGCCCGACTGGTTGATCGTGGCGCGGGGCGTCAGGATGGATGAGGTGGGCTTGACCGCAAAGCGGCAGACCACGGGCTGGCCGGTGCTGATGCCGCCCAGAATCCCGCCGGCGTGGTTCGACAGGAATTCGGGGCCGTCCGGCCCCATGCGGATTTCGTCGGCATTCTCGACGCCGGTCAGCGCCGCCGCCGCCATGCCGTCGCCGATTTCCACCGCCTTGACGGCGTTTATCGACATCATCGCGCTGGCCAGTTCACTGTCCAGCTTGGCGTACAGGGGGGCGCCAAGGCCTGCGGGCACGCCTTCGGCCACCACCTCGATCACCGCGCCGACCGAGTTGTGGTTCAGCCGCAGGTCGTCCAGATAGGCGGCCCAATCCACCGCCGCGACCGGATCGGGACACCAGAACGGATTTTCGCCGATCTGCGCGGCGTCAAAGCGGCTGCGGTCAATCGCCCGGTTGCCCATCTGCACCATGTAGCCGGTGATCTTCAGCCCGGAGACCAGCGCCGCCAGCACCGCCCGCGCCACCCCGCCCGCCGCGACCCGGCTGGCGGTTTCGCGGGCCGAAGACCGGCCGCCGCCGCGATAGTCGCGCAGCCCGTATTTCTGGTGATAGGTGATGTCGGCATGCCCGGGCCGGAAGGCCTGCGCGATGTCGCCATAATCCTTTGACCGCTGGTCGGTGTTCTCGATCATCAGCTGAATGGGGGTGCCGGTGGTCATGCCCTCGAACACGCCCGACAGGATGCGCACCTCATCCGGTTCTTTCCGCTGGGTGGTGAACTTCGAGGTGCCGGGCTTCCTGCGGTCCAGCCAAGGCTGGATATCGGCCTCGCTCAGCGTCACGCCGGGGGGGCAGCCGTCAACCGTGGCACCGATGGCCGGGCCGTGGCTTTCGCCCCAGGTGGTGACGCGGAACAGATGCCCGAAGGTGTTGAAGCTCATGCCGGCTCTCCAGATGCTGGCCACCGAATAGGGCAAAGCCGCACGGGGGGGAAGCGCCTTGGTTCGGCTCAGGGCGCGGGGGCGGGGCGCAGTTCGTTGGTGGCGCGCACAAGCGCCTCGCTGATGCCGGCCTCGGACAGGGCGTGACCGGCCAGCGGCACGATCCGCAGCCGCGCCGCCGCCCAGCCCTGAGACAGTTTCCAGGCCGCCAGCGGCGGGCAGATCATGTCAAACCGGCCCTGAATGATCGTCGCCGGAATATGCTCGATCCGCGCCCGGTTCTTCAGGATCCAGCCGTCTTCCTGCAGGAAGCCGCCGTTGACGAAGTAGTGGTTCTCCAGCCGCGCAAAGGCCCGGGCATATTCGGCCGGCCCTTCGCCCAGCCCCAGTTCGGTATGAACTGACGCCAGCGCATTTTCCCAGTTGGCCCAGATGCGGGCGTGGCGCATCTCGTCCATCAGGTTGCCCGAGAACAGCCGGCGGTGATAGGCGCCGATCAGGTCGCCCCGCTCGCCCTCGGGGATGGGGGCGATGAACCGCGCCCAGAGATCGGGGTAGAACCCGCCCGCGCCGCCGCCATAGAACCAGTCCAGCTCGGCCCGCGTCATCAGGAAGACGCCGCGCAGCACCATATGCGCGACCCGTGTCGGGTGGCTGATGGCATAGACCAGCGCCAGCGTGGCCCCCCAGCTGCCGCCGAACAGGATGAACCGGTCGATTCCCAGCGTCTCGCGGATACGCTCGATATCAGCGATCAGATGCCATGTCGTGTTGGCCTCGACGCTGGCATGGGGCCGCGAACGGCCGCAGCCCCGCTGATCGAACAGCACCACGCGGAACACCGCCGGATCGAAATAGCGCCGCATCGCCGGGCTGCAGCCGCCGCCCGGCCCGCCATGCAGCACCAGAACCGGCACGCCTTCGGGGTTGCCGCATTGCTCGACGAACACCCGGTGGCCGTCGCCCATGTCAAGAACGCGCTGGTCGAAGGGATCGACCGGCGGGTAAAGATACTCGACTGCGCGCTTTTGGCCTGATCTCTGGTCCATCGTCATCCTATATGGTGGCAACAGACTGCGCCGCCAGACGCGCCCGCGCAAGGAGTTCGCGATGACCACGACCATCGACCCCGCCGAGGTTGCCAAGTTTGAGGCAATGGCCGCCGAATGGTGGGACCCGACAGGCAAGTTCAAGCCGCTGCACCTGATGAACCCCTGCCGGCTGGACTATATCACCGGCCAGATCGCGGCCGAGTTCGCGCGCGACCTGAAGGCGCCCCGGCCGTTTGCCGGGTTGCGGATTCTGGACATTGGCTGCGGCGGGGGGTTGCTGTCGGAACCGATGGCGCGGCTGGGGGCCGAAGTGGTCGGCGCCGACGCGGCCGAGCGCAACATTCCCGTCGCCCGCCTGCATGCCGAACAGTCGGGGCTGACCATCGACTACCGCCACACCACGGCCGAGGCGCTGGCCGCCGCCGGTGAGCAGTTCGACGTCGTGCTGAACATGGAAGTGGTGGAGCATGTGGCCGACCCGCTGGCCTATCTGACCGCCTGCCATGACCTGCTGAAGCCCGGCGGGCTGATGGTCTGTTCGACGCTCAACCGCAATGCCAAATCCTTCATGATGGCGATTGTCGGGGCGGAATGGGTGATGCGCTGGCTGCCCAAGGGCACCCATGACTGGCAGAAGTTCATCACCCCCGATGAACTTCATGACCTGATCCGCCGCGCCGGCCTGCGCCCGGTGGACCGCAAGGGCATGGTCTTCAACCCGCTGGGCTGGAGCTGGAGCCTGTCGACCACCGACCTGTCGGTCAATTATGTGACGGCCAGCATCCGCTAGGTTCAGATCAGGAACTCGGCCAGAAGTTCGTCGCTGGTGATGTCGCGGTACTGAAAGCCCGAGGCATCCAGTTGATCGGTCAGCGCGCGGAAGTTCTGCGGCGCGCTGGTTTCGATGCCGATCAGCACCGAACCAAAGTTGCGCGCCGATTTCTTCAGATATTCGAACCGGGCGATGTCATCGTCGGGGCCAAGCATCTCCAGAAACTCGCGCAGGGCACCCGGGCGCTGCGGCATGCGCAGGATGAAGTATTTCTTCACGCCGCTGAAGCGCTGGGCGCGTTCCTTGACTTCGGGCAGGCGTTCAAAGTCGAAATTGCCGCCCGAGGTGACGCAGACCACGGTCTTGCCGCGGATATCCCCGGCGATGTCCTGCAGCGCATCGACCGAAAGGGCGCCCGCGGGTTCCAGCACGATGCCATCGACGTTCAGCATTTCCAGCATGGTCACGCAGATGCGGTCTTCGGGCAGCAGAAGCACCTCTTCGGGCTTGATCCAGTTCAGCATGGCAAAGTTGCGCTCGCCGATCCGGGCCACGGCGGCGCCATCGACGAAACTGTTGACGCGGGTCAGCTTCACCGGCTCACGTGCGTTCAGGGCGGCGCTCAGGCTGGCCCCGCCCAGGGGTTCGACAAAGCGGAAGGTGGTGTCGGGCGCGGCTTCACGCAGATAGGCGGTGACGCCCGAGGCAAGGCCGCCCCCGCCCACCGGCAGCACCACCATATCCGGCGCGCGGCCCAGCTGGTCCAGCATTTCAACCGCGACCGAGGCCTGACCTTCGATCACGTCAGCATCATCAAAGGGCGCCAGGAAATGCGCGCCCTTGTCGATGCAGAAGGTCTGGGCGGCCGCCAGCGTCTGGTCAAAATAGTCGCCGGTCAGGCGGATCGTCACGAAATCGCCGCCGAAGGCGCGGGTCTTGTCGATCTTCTGCTGCGGTGTCGTCACCGGCATGAAGATGGTGCCCTGCACCCCGAAATGCCGGCAGGCAAAGGCCATGCCCTGCGCATGGTTGCCGGCGCTGGCGCAGACGAAGTGCCGCTGCGCCGGATTGGCCGCGCGCACCTTGCGCATGGCATTCCAGGCGCCCCGCAGCTTGTAGCTGCGCACCGGCGACAGGTCTTCGCGCTTCAGCCAGACGTCGGCATCATAGCGGCGCGACAGGTGGTCATTGCGCTGCAGCGGCGTGCGCGGAAACAGATCGCGCAGCGCGCGGGTGGTGGAACGGGCGGCATCGGCAAAGCTGGTCATGGCTCAGGCTTGGCCGATGCTGCCGCTTTGCGCAAGATCAGACCAGCGGCCGGCCTTCGACGTAATGGCCGTAAAGCGTGGTCAGGATCGACACGCCGACCATCATCACCAGCCAGCCGACGACGATCTGCCAGGCAAGGGCCAGAATCCACAGTGACCCCAGGGCATACCCGATCAGCCCCAGCACCAGATTCGCCCCCACGGCAAAGGCCGCCAGAACGATGATGTCGGCGGTATGGCCCTCGGTCGCCTTCCAGCCTGCCATGAAGTCGCGCTCGGTCCCCAGCGCCGATGCCGGCAGGGTCGAGGTCAGCCGGAAGGCCAGTGCGACGACCGGCAGCTGCACCAGCACCGCGATCAGGATCATGAAGACCACAATCGACCCCATGGCGACCCAGCCCAGCGCCATGCCGACGATGGCCCCCCAGATCACCGCCAGCACGACCGCGATCAGGCCATAGGCCAGCGATCGCAGGAAATAGGCCAGCATCCGGTCGCCCTGCCATGCCGGGATGAAGCCCTGTGCCCGTTCCCCCAACAGGACAAAGCGGTGCCAGGCCACGGCGATCCACAGCCCGGTGACCACGGCCACCACCAGCGCGACCAGCGCCCCCAGGCCAAAGCCCGCCATGGCGCCGTTTCCGGGGTTGCCGCCCATGGAAGCCGCCCCGCCCATCAGCAGCACGCTGACCACCGCCTGAATGGCATAGGGCACCGCCGAGATCTTCAGCGCGTCCTCCAGATTGCCCGTCACCTGACGGACCGAATGCATGAACAGTTGCTGACCCTTCATCGGACCCTCCGTTATTTTGCGGGATGGTGGCGCGGCGCACCCCCCGGCGTCAACGCCCCTTCCCTTGCCCTTGGTGCCTTTTGGCGCTAATCGCGGGCGAAACCGCCATGGAGCGCAAGATGTCCAAGCCGAAGAAAGTCGTCCTTGCCTATTCGGGCGGGCTTGATACCTCGATCATCCTGAAATGGCTGCAGACGGAATACGGCTGCGAAGTGGTCACCTTCACCGCCGATCTGGGTCAGGGCGAAGAGCTGGACCCCGCGCGTGAGAAGGCGCTGCTGCTGGGCATCAAGGAAGAGAACATCCACATCCTTGACCTGCGCGAGGAATTCGTCCGCGATTTCGTCTATCCGATGTTCCGCGCCAATGCGCTGTATGAGGGCGAGTATCTGCTGGGCACCTCCATCGCGCGCCCGCTGATCGCCAAGCATCTGGTGGAAATCGCGCAGTCCACCGGCGCCGATGCCGTGGCCCATGGCGCCACCGGCAAGGGCAACGATCAGGTCCGGTTCGAACTGGGTGTGGCGGCGCTTGACCCGTCGATCCGGGTGATCGCGCCCTGGCGGGAATGGAACCTTTCCAGCCGCACCAAGCTGATCCAGTTCGCCGAGGAAAACCAGATTCCGATCGCCAAGAACAAGCGCGGTGAGGCGCCCTTCTCGGTCGATGCGAACCTGCTGCACACCTCGTCCGAAGGCACCGTGCTGGAGAATCCGGCCGAAGAGGCGCCCGATTATGTCGCGCAGCGCATCGTCGCCGTGGAAGACGCGCCTGACACCCCGGAGTATATCGAGATCGGGTTTGTGCGCGGCGATGCCGTCACCCTGAACGGTGAAAAGCTTTCGCCTGCCACCATGCTGACCCGGCTGAACGAGCTGGGCGGCAAGCATGGGATCGGCCTGCTGGACTTCGTGGAAAACCGCTTTGTCGGCATGAAGTCGCGCGGACTTTACGAAACGCCCGGCGGCACCATCCTTCTGGCCGCGCACCGGGGGATCGAACAGATCACTTTGGACAGCGGCTCGGGCCACCTGAAGGATTCGGTGATGCCGCGCTATGCGGAACTGATCTACAACGGCTTCTGGTTCAGCCCCGAGCGTGAGGCGCTGCAGGCCCTGATCGACAAGACGCAAGAGCATGTGACCGGTACGGTGAAGCTGAAGCTTTACAAGGGTGTTGCCCGCGTGGTGGCGCGGTGGTCGGAACATAGCCTTTATTCCGAAAAGCATGTGACGTTTGAAGAAGATGCCGGCGCCTATGACCAGAAAGACGCCGCAGGCTTCATCCGGCTGAACGCGCTGCGTCTGCGCCTGATCGCCACGCGCAACGCGCGGGTTGCGAAAAAGGGCTGACCTTTCCGCCTTCGCCATCAGGGCCGCGCCGGGCAACCGGGGCGGCCTTTCGCATTCTGCCCCGGTCTTTTCTTGCCGGCCCAAACCGGCTACCGCTGGAAGCCCTGTGCATAGGAGGTCGCGCGATGAAGGACGAACCCAGAAACCACCCGTTCCGCGACAGCACACAGGATATCGCGGCGGCCCACCGCATTCCCGACACGCCGCAAACCCGCGCGCCGGCCTATCGCCTGGCCTTTGCCGACCCCGATTTCATGACGCGCGAGGAATTGCGCCCGGTGCGGCTGCAGCTTGAACTGCTGAAGCCGCAGATGGTTCTGGACGAACGCGGCATCACCTCGACCATCGTGCTTTTCGGCGGCGCGCGCATTCCCGCACCGGAACAGCGCCACACGGCAAGGACGCCCATGCTGGCCGATCTGTCCCGCTATTACGAAGAGGCGCGCCGCTTTGCCCGGGCCATGACCGAGCGCAGCATGGAAAGCTACGGGCGTGAGAATGTCATCGTCACCGGCGGCGGCCCGGGGGTGATGGAGGCCGGAAACCGCGGCGCGGCCGATGCCGGCGGCCAGTCGATCGGGCTGAACATCGTGCTGCCGCATGAACAGGCGCCGAATGCCTATGTCACGCCGGACCTGTCGTTCAACTTCCACTACTTCGCCATCCGCAAGATGCATTTCCTGATGCGGGCCCGCGCGGTCTGCATTTTTCCCGGCGGTTTCGGCACCTTGGACGAGATGTTCGAAAGCCTGACGCTGATCCAGACCCGGCGGATGAAGCGGGTGCCTTTCCTGCTGTTCGGCCGAGACTGGTGGGAAACCGTGATCAACTGGAACCATCTGGCCGAGGCGGGCGTGATCAGCCCCGAAGACCTGACGCTGTTCCAGTTCGTCGAAACGGCGGAAGAGGCGCTGGCCGCCATCGACGCTTTCGACCCCGGCTGCGACTGAGGAAACGTTCGTTCTGCCATCTCTGCTGCCGGCAGGACGGCATTCGCGGGGCGCCCGAATCTTTGGAACCCTCAATCACGATATACATGATAGACGTTATGGGAGTTACCGAATCAGGAGGCCGGTCTTGGCCAATCCCCATAATCCCCCGACAGTGACGCATGTCAGCCGCAGCGGCCTGTTCCGCAGCGAAGGCCGTGGCGGCTGGACCGCGCTGGCGCTGTTCGGCGTGGTCTATCTGGCCGCGCTGGCGCTGATCTTCGCCGCCTGAGGGCGCAGTTCCAGCCCGCCTTCGCGGCACAGGAAGGCGACCACCTCTTCCACCCCCCGGCCGTGGCGCATCTGGGCCATGACATAGGGCCGCGCCCCCCGCGCGGTGCGGGTATCGGCCTCAAGCTGCGCCAGATCGACGCCGACATGGGGCGCCAGATCGGTCTTGTTCACCACCAGAAGGTCCGATTTCGCCAGCCCCGGCCCCCGCTTGCGCGGAATGTCCTGCCCGGCGGCGGTGTCGATCACATAGATGGTCAGGTCGGCCAGTTCCGGGCTGTAGGTCGCCGCCAGATTGTCGCCGCCCGATTCGATCAGGATCAGGTCCAGCGCCGGGAAGGCCGCGCGCAGGTCGGCCACGGCGGCAAGGTTGATGCTGGCATCCTCACGGATCGCGGTATGGGGGCAGCCGCCAGTTTCCACCCCGCGAATCCGCTCGGCCGGCAGCACCTGCGCGCGCATCAGCGCCTCGGCATCCTCGCGCGTGTAGATGTCATTTGTGATCACCGCCATGTCGCAGCGGCTGGCCAGCGCGCGGCACAACTGTTCGGTCAGCGTGGTCTTGCCGGCGCCGACGGGGCCACCGATGCCGACGCGCAGGGGGCCATGGGGATTGGTCATGAGCGGAAAATCCTTACATCCAGCCATTCCTGCGCCATCCCCGCCATATCGGCGCCGATGGTGCAGGTTCCAAGATCATCCAGCGTCAGCACGGCGCAGTCCTTGGCCGCCTGCGCGATCAGCGGCGCCAGCCCGGCGATCAGCCTTTGGCCCGCGGTCTGGCCCAGCGGCATGAAGCGCACGGCCACCGAAACCAGCTGCGCTGCCAGCGTCTGGAACCACAGCGCCAGCACCTCGGCATCACTCACCGCCAGCCCGCGCAGCGCCAGCCCGACCGCCAGCGGATAGGGCAGGGCGGGCGGATCGCCCCCCATGATCGCCGCCATCTGCGCCCCGAACGCCCGCCCAAGCTCTGCCGCCTCCAGCGCGCGGCCGGGGCCGGGCAGATAGGCGTCGAACAGTTCGGCCAGGGTGGCAAGATCGGCGTCGCCCCGGCGGGCGGTCAGCAGGAAAATCGCATCCTGCCGCGCCGAACCGAACAGAAGCACCCCTTCGATCCAGTCGGCAAGCGAGGCGGCATCATGCACCACCCCCTTGGCAATCGCGGTCTCCAGACCCTGCGAGTGGGCAAAGCTGCCCACCGGGAAGGCCGGCGACAGCCATTGCACCAGCCGCAGCCGGTCAACCTCAGCCATGGGCATGAAAGCCCCCGGGCCCATGGTCATGCCCCATGGTGCGGCCGTGGCCATAGGCCCCGCCTTCGGGCCGGAAAGGGGCGATGACAAAGGCAATCTCGGCGCCAAGGCCCTTCAGCATCGCCTCAAGCACATGGTCGCGGCGGATCACCAGATGCGCCTCGGCCACTTCGCAGGGGGTGTGCCGGTTGCCGATATGCCAGGCCAGCCGGGCCAGATTGGGGCCGCGCACCTGCACCACGGGTTCATCGGCCGCTGCAACCTCGATCAGACGGCCGTCGTCGGACTGCAGGGCGTCGCCAGCGTTCAGGCTGGTCGTTTCAGCCAGATCGACCAGAACGCTGCCGCCGTCTTCGGTGGTCAGCCGCTTGCGGCGCAGGAAGCGGTCATCATAGCTGAGGATCACGCGGGCCTGCGCCGGCGCGGCCCATTCGCCCTGACGCAGCAGGCGGCGGGCGGGCAGCAGGAAGACCGTCATGCCTGCCCCCGCGCCGCGATGGTCAGATGATGAAGCGGCCCGCCAGAATGCGCCGCAACTCGGCTTCGCGCGTCAGGCCGCGCGCCGCCAGTTCCTCGTCCGTCAACTCGCCCAGCCGCGTCAGCGCAAGAAGACGCGGATTGCGCGCAGCGGCCGAAGACAGGCCCCCAAGGGCGCGCGACAACAGGCGAATGATCGGATTTCCGGGGTGCCGCGCTGCGGCCGAAGCGATGTAAGCCATGGGAACCTTGCCTTTCGGGTCTGTGGTCCCCTCCCTGCAAAAAGCATGCTGCAGATGCAGCATGCCGGCAACCGGCCGCAGGGCATGGCCGGCATGCGTCAGGAGCAAGGGCTTCGGGCAGTCTCATCATCGCCTCAGAACAGGAAATAGCGCTGCGCCAGCGGCAATTCGCGCGCCGGCTCGCAGGTCAGGGCCACGCCATCGGCGCGCACCTCATAGGTTTCGGGGTTCACCTCGATCTGCGGCATCGCGGCGTTCAGCTTCATGTCGGCCTTGCCGATATTGCGGGTGTTTTCCACCGCCAGCACCGTCTTGCCCAGACCCAGCCGCCCCTTCACATCCCCTGCCATCGCCGCAGCCGAGACAAAGGTGGCCGCCGTCGCCTCACGCGCGCGGCCAAGGGCGCCGAACATCGGGCGGGAATACATCGGCTGCACCGGGATTGATCCGTTGGGGTCGCCCATTTGGGCCAGCACGATCATGCCGCCCATCAGCACTATATCCGGCTTGGCGCCGAAGAAGGCGGGCGACCACAGCACCAGATCGGCGCGCTTGCCCACCTCGATGCTGCCGATATGACGCGACAGGCCATGCGCGATGGCCGGATTGATGGTGTATTTCGCCACATAGCGGCGGACGCGCAGGTTGTCGTTGGCGCCCTGTTCTTCGGGCAGGCGGCCGCGCTGCACCTTCATCTTGTGGGCGGTCTGCCAGGTGCGGGTGATCACCTCGCCGATCCGGCCCATGGCCTGACTGTCTGAGGAAATTACAGAAAACGCGCCCATGTCGTGCAGCACATCTTCAGCCGCGATGGTTTCCTTGCGGATCCTGCTTTCGGCAAAGGCCACATCTTCGGGGATCGACCGGTCCAGGTGGTGGCAGACCATCAGCATGTCCAGATGCTCTTCGACCGTGTTCACGGTGTAGGGCATCGTGGGGTTGGTCGAGGACGGAATGACATTGGGGTGGCTGACGACGCGGATGACGTCGGGCGCATGCCCGCCGCCGGCGCCTTCGGTGTGGAAGGCGTGAATCGTCCGCCCGCCGATGGCGGCCAGCGTGTTTTCGACAAAGCCCGATTCGTTCAGCGTGTCGGTGTGAATCATCACCTGCACATCCATCGCGTCGGCCACCCCAAGGCAGCAGTCGATGGCGGCGGGGGTGGTGCCCCAGTCTTCGTGCAGCTTCAGCGCGCAGGCCCCGGCGTTCACCATCTCGACCAGCCCCTCGGGCAGCGACGCGTTGCCCTTGCCCGAGATGCCGAAGTTCATCGGAATCGCATCCAGCGCCTGCAACATGCGCTGGATGTGCCAGGCCCCCGGGGTGCAGGTGGTGGCCAGCGTGCCGTGCGACGGGCCGGTGCCGCCGCCCAACAGGGTGGTGATGCCGGCATGCAGCGCGTCTTCGGCCTGCTGGGGGCAGATGAAGTGGATATGGGCATCCATCCCCCCGGCCGTCAGAATCCGCCCCTCGCCCGCGATCACGTCGGTCGAGGGGCCGATGATGATGGTCACCCCCGGCTGTGTGTCGGGGTTGCCCGCCTTGCCGATGGCGGCGATCAGCCCGTCACGCAGCCCGATGTCGGCCTTGTAGATGCCCGTCCAGTCCAGGATCAGCGCGTTGGTGATGACGGTATCCACCGCCCCGCCGGCCCGGCTGATCTGGCTTTGGCCCATGCCGTCGCGGATCACCTTGCCGCCGCCGAACTTGACCTCTTCGCCATAGGTGGTCAGGTCGCGCTCGACCTCGATGATCAGGTCGGTATCGCCCAGCCGCAGGCGGTCGCCGGTGGTGGGGCCATACATCGCGGCATAGTCGGGGCGGGAAATCCGGCTGCGCAAGGGGGCCTCCTGTCAGTCCGCGCGGGGGGCGGGTTTCTTGGGCTTCTTCCGCTCACCCGGCGTGCGGCGGGGAACCGGCTTCAGTTCCAGCCCCGGCGGGGTAACGGGCGCGAGCGGTTCTGCCATGGCGGCGGGAGCGGGCGGCGGTTCGGCCTTTACCTTGACGCGGGGCTTCGGCTGAAACGCGGCGACGGGGGCGGGCTCCGGTGCCGCGGTGGCGGGTGCTGCAGGTTCAACTGGCGGCGCTTCGGCGAGGGCCTCGGCCACCGGGGCGGGTTCGGCAAGGGCCAGAACCTCTGCCGCAGCCGGTGCAGGCTCTGCAAGGGCCGGGGTTTCCACCTCGGCGACTTCGGCCAGCACCTCCACCTCGGCCACAACCTCAACCACCGGCTCTGCCACCATCGCTTCGATGTGCAGCTCGGTCACCGGGGCGGCCTCATCGGTGGCGGGTTCGGTTGCCGTGCGCGGGAAACCCGCCCAGAAGCCCTGCATCTCCATCATGCGGGTGACCCAGAGTGTCTGGGTCTGGCCAAAGATCATGCCTGCGCGCAGGCCTAGGCCGATTGCGTCGATCGGGGTCATCATCCGGAACATGCGGGTCTCCTTCGGTGTCCAGAGTGTCAGAGCGTTCCCATTACCTTGCCGTTGAATCCGAAAACTTTCTTGTCACCGCCAAAAGGCACCAGCCGAACCTCGCGGCTTTGCCCCGGCTCAAACCGCACCGCGGTGCCTGCCGCGATGTCCAGCCGCATGCCCCGCGCCGCATCGCGGTCAAAGGACAGGCCGGGGTTGGTTTCGGCGAAATGGTAGTGGCTGCCCACCTGAACCGGCCGGTCGCCGGTGTTGGCCACCATCAGCGTGATCGCCGGGGCGCCTGCGTTCAGCTCTATCTCGCCATCGGCCGGAAAGACCTCGCCGGGGATCATCGCCTACACCCCCACAGCCAGCGCGACACCGGCCAGCGCCGTCAGCCCGCCCAGCGTGCGGCTGATCCGCAGACCGGCCAACCGCTGCAGCCCAAGGCCGGCCAGCAGCCCCGCGCCATGCAGCGCCGCCGTCATCAGGGCAAAGCCCGCCGCATAGGCCGCCATGCCCGCCGCCGGCCCCTCGGCCCCATGCGCCCAGCCATGGGCCGCGCCAAAGACCGCCAGTGCCGGCAGGGCGACCATCAGCGGCAGCCGCACCGCCAGCGCGATCAGCGCGCCCATGATGATGATCGAGGCCAGGATCATCGGTTCGACCGCCGGGAAGGGCAGGCCCGCCGCGCCGGCCGCACCGCCCAGAAGCATCGCCCCGACAAAGCTTGCCGGCGCCGCCCACAGCGCGCGTCCACCTGCCTGTGCGGCCCAAAGGCCCACCGCCACCATGGCCAGCACATGATCTGTGCCGCCCACCGGATGCAGCATGCCCGACAGGAAGCTGCCGCTGTCATGCCCGGCATGGGCGAGCGCGGCCGAGGGCATCAGGGCAAGGGCGGGGATCAGGATACGCTTCATCTTGGCCTCTCAGCGGATGGGGTGGTGAACGGTGACAAGCTTGGTCCCGTCGGGAAAAGTGGCCTCGACCTGCACGGAATGGATCATCTCGGGGATGCCTTCCATGCACTGATCGGCGGTGATCACATGGGCGCCGGCCTGCATCAGATCGGCCACCGAGCGGCCGTCGCGCGCGCCTTCCACCACGAAATCGGTGATCAGCGCCACGGCTTCGGGGTGGTTCAGCTTGACGCCCCGGGCCAGCCTGCCCCGCGCCACCATGGCGGCAAGGCTGATCATCAGTTTCTCCCGTTCGCGCGGGGTCAGGTTCATGCGAAATCTCCCTGCATCTGCCAGACGCGCGGCAGGGGCCGGCCCGACAACAGCGCCAGAACCCGTGCCAGTTGCCGCTTCAGCGGCCAGCCGTCGCGCGCCACGATCCGCGCCAGAAGCCGCCCGTTCCAGCCGCTGGCCTCGGCCGTGCAGCCCGGCTCGGTCAGCAGCGCGCGCAAGGGCGCCAGTGCATCCTCGGCCCCCCGCATGACCAGCGCCACCACGGCCAGCGCCCGTGCGCCGCCCAGAAGGGCGGGGCTGTGCTGCCGGGCCAGCGCCGCCGCATCCAGCCGCAGGCATTCGGCCCAGACAGGCCGGCCATCACGCCGCACCATCCGGTCGTCGCGCAACCGGGCATCGCGCGGCTCTTCGCCCATGGCGTGGCGGCCCAGAACCAGCGTTTCGGCCATCAGCACCGCGGCATCGCCCGTCAGGTCGACGGTCGTGCGGCGGTGCAGCCGGCTTCTTTCGTAAAGAATGGTTTCCTGCGGCAGCCAGTCCAGCCGCGCCCCGGCGCCCAGCCGGGCCGTCACCTCAACCGCCGCCTCGCCCCCGCCGGCGTCATAGGCGCGCTCGGCAGTCTGCGTGGTGGCCGACACCCGCGCACCCGGCCCGACGTCCAGCCGGAAGGCCAGCCGGTCACCGCCGGTCAGCCCGCCCGACGTGTTCAGGAACACCACCTCGGGCACGTCGCCCGCCACGCGCGGCAGCATGGCCTTGCCCGACCCGCTTTGCGCCAGCGTGGTCAGCCGCGTCCGGCCGGCTTTCAGCGCAAAGCCGGCCTGCGCCAGCCCCCGGCTGCGCTGAAACCCGCCCTGATGCCCCAGATCGAACATTGTGCCATCCATCGGAAGAACTCTGGCGGCGGCCGGGCCGGCATGCACAGGCGGCGGCAACCCGGGGCTTCGGCCGGCGCGCGTTTGCTGTGCATATGTCGTTTCTTCGGGCATCTGGCCCGAAAAATGGGCAAATGAAAAAGGCCCCCGGATCGCTCCGGGGGCCTTTCTGTTGGGCGCGGCTTAGTGAACCACGGCCTGCGCCGGGCGTTCGCGCCGGCTTTGCGCCACGCGGTTGCCGATGATCAGCCCTTCGGCCCCCGCCGTTACCGTAACGGTCGAGCCGTCAAGCACATCGCCCGCCAGCAGCATTTCCGCCAGCGGATCCTGCAGCGCGCGCTGGATCACCCGCTTCAGCGGCCGCGCGCCGAAGACCGGATCATAGCCTTCGTCCGCCAGCCAGGCCTTGGCATCGCGGTCCAGATCCAGCGTGATCTTCCGCCCGGCCAGCCGCTTTTCAAGGCGGCGAAGCTGGATCGTCACGATCCCGTCCATATCCGCCCGGTTCAGCCGGTCGAAGATGATCTGCTCATCCAGACGGTTCAGGAATTCGGGCCGGAAATGCGCCCGCACCGCCTCTTCCACCATGTGCCGCGCCGGCGCAGGATCGGCGCCCTCCGGCAGTTCCGACAGCGCCCGCGCCCCAAGGTTCGAGGTCAGCACGATCAGCGTCTGCTTGAAGTCCACCCGGTGGCCCTGACCATCGGTCAGCACGCCATCGTCCAGCACCTGCAACAGCACGTTGAACACATCGGGATGGGCCTTTTCCACCTCGTCGAACAGGACAACCTGATAGGGGCGGCGGCGGACCGCTTCGGTCAGCACCCCGCCTTCATCATAGCCGACATAGCCCGGAGGGGCGCCGATCAGCCGCGCGACGGAATGCTTCTCCATGAATTCGCTCATGTCGATGCGGACCATCGCGTTTTCATCGTCGAAGAGATATTCCGCGACGGCCTTGGTCAGTTCGGTCTTGCCCACGCCGGTCGGGCCCAGGAACAGGAACGACCCCAGCGGACGGTTTTCATCGTTCAGCCCGGCCCGCGCGCGGCGCACGGCATTGGCCACCGCAACCACGGCGGCGTGCTGACCGATGACGCGGCGGCCAAGCTCTTCCTCCATGCGGAGAAGCTTTTCCTTCTCGCCTTCCAGCATCTTGCTGGTCGGGATGCCGGTCCAGCGTTCCACCACTTCGGCGATCTGCTCGGGCCGCACGGCTTCGGAGACAAGGGCATCGCCTTCGCGCGCCTCGGCTTCGGCCAGCGACTTTTCCAGACCGGGGATGCGGCCATACTGCAGCTCGCCGGCCTTGGCGAAATCGCCCTCGCGCTTGGCCTGCTCCAGTTCGGCGCGGGCGCGGTCAAGCTGTTCCTTCAGGTCGCGGGCGGCTTCCAGGCTGTCACGCTCGGTCTGCCACTTGGCCGTCATCTCGGCCGAGCGTTCCATCAGATCGGCAAGTTCTTTCTCCAGCTTCTCAAGCCGGTCCTTCGATGCCGCATCATCTTCCTTCTTCAGCGCCTCGGCCTCGATCTGGCCTTGCAGGATCTGGCGGTCCAGCGCGTCAAGCTCTTCGGGCTTGCTGTCCACCTCCATCCGCAACCGGCTTGCGGCCTCGTCCACAAGGTCGATGGCCTTGTCGGGCAGGAAGCGGTCGGTGATGTAGCGGTGGCTCAGGGTCGCCGCCGCCACCAGCGCCGCATCGGCGATGCGCACACCGTGGTGAAGCTCATACTTCTCCTTGATGCCGCGCAGGATGCTGATGGTGTCCTCGACCGTCGGCTCGCTCACCATCACCGGCTGGAACCGGCGGGCAAGGGCCGCGTCTTTCTCGACATACTTGCGGTATTCATCCAGCGTGGTGGCGCCGACGCAGTGCAGTTCCCCCCGGGCAAGCGCAGGCTTGATCAGGTTCGCGGCATCCATCGCGCCGTCCGATTTGCCCGCGCCGACCAGCGTGTGCATTTCGTCGATGAAAAGGATGATCTCACCGGCCGCAGCCTCGATTTCCTTGAGGATGGCCTTCAGACGCTCTTCAAACTCGCCGCGGTACTTCGCCCCGGCGATCAGCGCGCCCATGTCCAGCGCCATCAGCTTCTTGTTGCGCAGGGATTCCGGCACGTCGCCGTTGACGATGCGCAGGGCAAGCCCTTCGGCGATCGCGGTCTTACCCACGCCCGGTTCCCCGATCAGCACCGGGTTGTTCTTGGTGCGGCGGCTCAGCACCTGCATAGCGCGGCGGATTTCCTCATCACGGCCGATGATCGGGTCAATCTTGCCTTCGGCCGCCGCCTCGGTCAGGTCGCGGGCGTATTTCTTCAGGGCTTCCATCGTGTCTTCGGAACTGGCCGAATCCGCGGTGCGGCCCTTGCGGATGTCATTGATCGCGCCGTTCAGCGACTGTGCCGTCACGGCGCCCGCCGTCAGCGCGTCCTTGGCACGGGTGTTCACCAGCGCCAGCGCGGTCAGCAGACGTTCCACCGGAACAAAGCTGTCGCCGGCCTTCTTGGCCACGGCTTCGGCTTCGTCCAGCACGCGGACAAGCTGCGGATCGACATAGGTCTGACCATCGCCGCCCGACACTTTGGGCAGCTTGGCAATGGCGGCGTTGACGGTCTCGTTCACCCGTTCGGGCGAACCGCCGGCCTTGCGGATCAGGTTGGCCGCCAGCCCCTGATCATCATCCATGAGCGCCTTGAGCAGATGGTCGGGCAGGACGCGCTGGTGGCTTTCCCGCATCGCGATGGTCTGCGCCGCCTGAAGGAAGCCGCGCGAACGCTCCGTGAATTTCTCCAAATTCATCGGCATATCTCCTTTTCTAGCACCGTTCCGCGAACGCCCTGAAAAGGCACGTCCGCCCCGGCCTTGGGCTTCAGATGGGGAAGAAATCCGGGCGCCGCAAGGCCCCGGCGATGGCCTGCGACAAATATCGCGGCCTGCGGAAACCCGCCCAAACGGCGCCCGCGCCTCGGCGGTGGCCCGCGTGCGCGGAAACCCGCGCTTGCAGCCGGGCGCAGGGATTCGCCCAATGGGTGAAAAGCGCGGGGACAGGATGCACGAGACGCTTCGACCATTGATCCACAAGGCGCCCGTCACGGGGCTGCGGGTGCATGTCGGCCGGGCCGGCCTGTGCCTTGGCGATGCAGCGCAGGCCCTGATGATGGACGATGGCAGCGTTGGCATCATGGCCGAGGTGAAGCGCCCCTTCCTGGGCGTCGTCCCCCGGCGCCGGCAGATGATCCTTGGCACGCTTGGCCCCGCCGCTAGCCGCATCCTGCGCCCCGAGATCGACCTTGGCCGCCCACTGCGCCTGCGCATCGTCGGGCTGACGCCCGAGCATCTGGCCGGACCGGACGGCCCCGAGGTTCACATCTCGGCCTGGGGATCGCCCGGACCGGGTTCGTAACGCACATAGGCAAAGGCGCTGCCATCGGGCGCCCAACTGGGCACGTTGATGGTGCCCTGACCGCCGGTAAACTCCAGAACCCGGCGGCGGTCGCTGCCGTCGGGGCGGCACAGCACCAGCGCGACGGGCAGATCGGGCGGATGGCCCGTGGTCCCCGGCGGATAGGCCAGATAAACCAGATGCCGGCCGCAGGGCGACGGATGGGGAAACCAGTTGACGTGATCGTCGGCGAACAGCAGGCGCTGATCCGTGCCATCCGCCGCCATCACCCATATCTGCGCATGCCCGCTGCGGTCGCTGTTCCAGTAGATGCGCGCGCCGTCGGGGCTGTAATCCGGCCCGTCCGAATGCCCCTCACCCATGGTCAGCCGGGTTTCCGGCCCGCCTTCCGTGGCCTGGGTGTAAACGTCGATCACCCGGCTGCCGCCCCGCGCCGCCACATAGGCCAGCACCTTGCCATCGGGCGAAATGCCGTGCCACCAGCTTGGCGCTTCGGGGCTGATCTTCACCGGATCGCCGCCGCCCACCGGTACCCGGTAGATCTGCGAGCCGCGCCCTTCGTGATGCGATGACAGGATGATCTGGCTGCCGTCCGGCGTGATGCCGTGGTCGTTGTTGCAGCGGGTGGCGGCACCGGTGTTCAGCTGCTCCAGCCGCGGCGCGTCCAGCGGCAGCCGGTAGAGAAGGCCCCCGCCGTTCACCAGAAGCCACCCCCCGTCAGGTGACCAGTTGGGCGCCTCGATCCGGCCATCGACCCGCAGTACCTCGCGCACCGCGCCGGTCGCCACGGTGTAGGTTTCGACGATGCTTTTCATTCCCGCGCCTTGGGCGTCAGCAGGCGTTTGGGGCGCAGCGCCTCGGCCGCCTTGAACAGGCCGAAGGTCTGGTTGACGTAGTTCACCACGCCGCCGATCTGTTCCAGATACTTCTGCAACTCGGGGGTCCGCTCGGCCTCGACCATCTGCACGGGGCGGTCGGGGCCTTCCGCCTCGAACTGCACATAGAACAGCGGCTCACCGCGTTTCAGCACGATGTCCTTCTCGGGCTCATGCCATTCGAAGGCCCACATCAAAGGCCTTGGCCAGACGTTCAGCGGAAAGCGCCCGCCAAAGATCGTGCCGGGCAGCGGATCGCGCCGGTAGTGCATGAAGGCCGAAAGCTGGGTCACGAAGACCATCTCATCGGCGATGAAGCAGTAAGGCAGCGCAAGCTGGATCGTCGGCCGGTCGGGATAACGCCACTCGGCCTCGTTCACCAGCGTCAGCACCTCGCCCATCTTGTTGCCGCGAATTGTGCTGGCCGCACCGGCGCGGTTGATCAGATGCGCCTTGCCCTTGTCATCGCGGCCGAAGCCCACATGCAGGTCAAACGGGCACTTCACCATGAAATACCGGCTTTCCAGCTGAATGACGCCCGGGCAGCGGCTGGCCGATTTGGCGTGGGCGCGGTTGGTCTGGCGAAAGCTGACCCGTTCCGGCGGGTCATACAGCACCGCGCCCTTGTCCGATGTCAGGAACCAGCCCACCTGAACCGGGCCGCTTTTCGGCCCCTCGTTGGGGCGGTCGAAGGTAAGGGTGATGTCCATTCCGGCGCCTGTCTTGTTTGGCCGAGAGGACACGCCACGCCCGCCGCTGTCAATCCGCGCGGGGGCGAAGCGACGAAAGCGCGGCCTTCAGGGCCGCCACACGATGCCGGTCGGTGCGCTTTTCGGTCCCGGTCTGAAACCCCATCGCAAGGGGCTTGCCCCCCGCCGGCAGCGGGACCGCGCAAGAGGCGTGAACCTCGCGCAGCGGCAGGGCCGCCAGTGCCGGCAGGGTTTCGGGCGTCACGCCTGAGCCGGGCATCACGATCAGCCGCCCGGCCGCTGCGCGGAACATCCGGGCCAGCACATCAACGCCCTCATGCGCCCGCGCCTGCCCGCCCGAAGTCAGAATGCGGCCGAAGCCCATTGCGACGGCGGTTTCCACCGCCGCCTCGGGGTCTGGCGTCAGGTCAACGGCACGGTGCAGGGTGGCCTCCATCCCGGCGGCTTCGGCCAGCAGGTCCGACAGCACCGCCGCATCCAGCGTGCCGTCCACCCGGTTGGCCCCCAGAACCACGCCGGCAAGGCCTGCATCCCGCATCGCCCGGATATCGGCCCGCATCGCGCGCACTTCGGCGGGTGAAAACACGAAGTCCCCCGACCGGGGCCGGATCATCGCAAAAACCGGCACCGGGCTTTCGGTTGCCGCCGCGATCAGCCCCGGCGGCGGCGTCAGCCCGCCCAGCGACAGCGCCGCGCACAACTCGATCCGGTCAGCGCCGCCGGCAATCGCCTCGGCCAGCCCGGCCGGATCATCGACGCAGACCTCAAGCCTGATCATACTGGTCCAACCCCGCTTCGGCCGCGCCAAGCAGCCCGGCATCCGGCCCGACCGTGGCCGGCACCACCAGGGGCTGCGCGACGCGCCGCAGGATGCCCGCGCGCACCCGTTCATCCAGCGCCGCAATCAGGGCCGTTGCATTGGCCAGCCCGCCACCCACCGGCACCACGCCCGCGCCCAGGGTGTTGACCAGCATGGCCAGTTGCCCGCCCATCAGGCCCAGGCCCACCGGCACGTAATGCCAGCGCTTCAGGTCGGCCATGCCCATCCAGCGCGGGAACACGGTCAGCAGGAAGCCGAAGATGAAGCTGGGTAGCACCAGGTACTGCATCAGGAACGCA